>LOBW01000002.1 GCA_001516585.1 Thermocladium sp. ECH_B | reverse complement strand
ACTCCACTGGTAGTCCATGCTCCTTTATTTGCCTTATTTCCTCGGTCTCAAACCCTTGCTTTACCGTAACTATGAAAATTATCGTGGAGATAATGATCATTATCACATAGTCCAATGGATATTGTATTAGCCCCGTTCCTCCCGATCCAATATAGGCCATTACGCCGGTGATTATCATGTATGCAATGAACCATGAGGAAGCCTTCACTTCAACGCTATGGCTCTTCAAATATAGGTATATGGTGCCCATTATCAATAATGCGCTGAATAATCCCCACGTTAATGTAAATGGCCAGAGCGATTCATATAATCCGAAGAAAGCATCCGCAGACAGCAAGCTCCAAAATATTGCTGTAAATATAATTACTTCTAGCTTGCTTAGATTCAGTTTGCTTCCATAACCTAAAAGAAATAAAGGCAATCCAAATGCGGTTACTAAGAATACCCAGCCCACGCCCGGCCATCCTGTCCAATATATTAGCATTGATGAGAAAATGAAGCTTAAGGATGCGACAAGCCATGGAACGGGGGACTCATATGGCCTCTTGAGCTCCTTCGCGGTCCTTCTCAATACTATTAATGCAGGCCCACTTGCTAGGTAATTAACCACTGTGGCTGAAGCGGATAACGAGACCAATGAGTACCAGCTTGGAAATGGTAGTAGGAATATCACTGATAAGAAGAACGTGAATATTAATGAGAACCATGGTGTTTGGAATCTCGGATGCAGAGAACTAAAGAGGTTAGGATAATATCCTTGCTTCGATAAGCCATAGAAGCTTCTCGCCGTTGTTCCCAGATATACTCCCATCGTCGCTGCTGGCGATATCCATGCATCTATCAGCAGTACTATGGCAAAGGAAGCCAAAAAAGCAACGCCGCTATATAGTAGGGAACTATAGAATGGCGAGCCCGCCCAGTTTGAATTAAGAAGGTTGCCCCAATCTCCCGGCGTTATTGGCCCCGTTACCTGACCTTCGCTATTTACTAGTTTAATAGTTGACCAATTGATTGCCCCAATGAAGCTTACCTGAAGAAGAACATATAATAGTATCACCAATACAATGGATACTATTATGGCTCTTGGAACATCACGATGAGGATTCAGTGCCTCCCCCGCATACTCAAGCGCCTGTCTGAATCCCTCATATGCGAAGATGCGAAGACTATGCCGCTTGGAACGAGGGCGCTAAATATGGCTTCATACCCAAAGGGCAAGAATCCACCATAATGCGAGAAATTATCTGTATGAAATGCGAGGGATATTAACAAAATGGCAGTTATGGTTGGCACTATGAACTTCCACCAAGTTATTATTGTATTGGTTTTTCCAGCTACATTAACCCCAATCAATTGAATGATTAGGAATACTAGAATTAAGGCTGCAGCAGCTACTATACCCAGCGGAGTTAATACGCCGGCTTGAGTGCTGAATATCGGCAAGTATCTATTGGTATAGGAAATCACGGCCTCTGCCTCAAGGGGTACAGTCGTCGCTACGCCTATGAGATATGCCCATCCCAGGTAATAATTAGATAAGGAACCATGTGTGAAGTGATTTATGCGCACCAGTGAACCAGTGAATGGAAGTAATCCTCCAAGTTCAGCGAATGCGAACCCCATTATGATGAAGAATGCGCCTCCAATGATCCATGAAATTATGGCTGCTGGACCAGCATATGCAGCGGCGCCTAGGGATGCAAATAACCATCCGCTTCCCACCATTCCAGTCACCGAGAGAAACGTTAGGTCTTGGAAGCTCAGCGCCTTCCTCAACTTGATTGTATTTTCACTTGACATGGCATTTCTTCGTTGGAGGTACCATTTTTTAGGTTTTGCTGTGGGAGTACAATAATTATTTAACGTTAGTCGTATTAGCTAAGCTGCCCAGCGCCTTTATTTTCATAAATAGATTGCTGAAACTTTTGATAGTAGATATGGAATTCGTTGTTTTTTAACCGATTCGGATTTAAATAATAACCAAATAAGAACTATCATGGGAAGAATAATGGCCATGTTCATAATAATGGGGGCTTGGATGCTGGTGGCATTATCAATAGCATTCGGTTCCCCCCTTTGGATTATCACCATACTAATCGGTTCTCTAACTGCAGCAATAATTGGCAGCCTAAAACTCAACCAATCCAGCTATCAGAGGCAAGTTGCTAAGCGTCACACCGCCACGGTTCCAAGAAAGAGTGTTGCAGTTTCATAAATGACTTCCTCAATTGGTTTTGAGGGACGAGTATTTCTAGAGCCAATATTGGGGGCGGATAGATATATTAAGGAGATTAGCTTTGCCTTTAACTAAATGGCTATCAGACGAAAACCTGCTGTGGCTGGTGCTTTTTATGAGGATGATGCGGAATCACTTAGAAAGAGAATAGAGTGGTCAATACAGCATCCCCTCGGCCCTGGATCTGGTCAACGGGCCAAAATCAATGGGCTTGTCTCCGTGATAGTTCCCCATGCTGGCTACATATATTCCGGTCCAATTGCCGCCCATTCCTATATGGAGATTAAGGCCCACTATGATCCATCCACATTCATAATAATGGGTCCTAATCATTATGGGATAGGCGCACCAGTGGCTATAATGGATGATGGGGTATGGGAAACACCGCTTGGCGATATTGAGATCGATGGTGAAGTTGCCAAGGCATTAATCAATGCATTTAATTATTTGGAGGTTGATGCTTATGCATTTGAGAAGGAGCACTCGGTTGAGGTTCAAGTGCCTTTTATAAAGTACTTATTTCCGCACTCCAAGATAGTTCCAATAGTGGTTTGGGAACAGACCCTGGATGTTGCTAGACGCATGGCATTGGCGTTAAAGCATGTTATTGGGGATAAATTTAGCGATATCTTTTTTGTTGCATCAAGTGACTTAAATCATTATGAGCCTCATGACATAACCACGGAAAAGGATATGCGGGTCATCCAACAAATTCTTAAACTAGAGCCGGAGGGCTTTCTTGACGTCATGGAAAGGCTAAATGTATCTGTGTGTGGCTTTGGAGCCATACTAACAGCTATGGAGTACTCAAGATTACAGGGCGCTAGGCATGTTGAATTATTAAGGCATGCAACATCGGGCGACACTAGTTCTAATAGGGTTGAAACAGTGGGTTACGCAAGTATTGCGTTTTATAGGGGTGATTGATATAAGCATTGAAGACAGAAAGATAGAGCACATAAAGATAGCGGCACAAAAAGATATAGAGGAAGGATCAACGCTATTCGACGAGGTTCAGTTAATACATAATGCATTGCCCGACTTCAATTTTGATGAAGTAAATACGTCAACACAATTATTTGGGAAACCATTATCTGCCCCATTTATAATAGGGGCAATAACGGGTGGAACAGAACTCTCTGGAAAGATAAATGAGATATTCGCGGAGGCCGCTGAACAATTAGGAATAGGCATGTATGTAGGTTCACAGCGAATAGCAATAGAGAAACCCGAAACTAGATGGACGTTCAGCATAATAAAGGATAAAGCTCCATCCGCGCTTAAGATAGCTAATATAGGGGCCCCCCAAATATCTAAGCTAGATGAAAGCAAGGCAATTGATTGGATTAATGCGGCAATAGACATGATTGATGCATCAGCGATAGCTATACACCTTAATCCAGCTCAAGAAGTATTTCAACCAGAGGGTGAGCCATGGTTCAAGGGAGTCATTGATAAGATCAAGTACATAGCTAAATCCATAAATAAGCCAGTTATCGTTAAGGAGGTAGGCAATGGAATATCAAAGGAAGTGGCGGCTAAGCTAAAAGATTCGATGGTGTCGGCCATAGATGTGGGCGGAATAGGCGGCACCTCCTTCATTAAAATAGAAGCCGAAAGGTGGCGTAGAACTGATATAAGTGAGCTTTCCTCAGTATTTAATGGATGGGGCATACCGACCGCCATCTCGATATGCGAAGTCAAGTCCGTCTTTGATGGAGTGATACTGGCATCCGGCGGCATTCGTTCAGGTTTAGATGGGGTCAAGGCGATTGCGTTAGGCGCCTCCGCGTTCACTATGTCGCGGCCCATGCTCATAAATGCGCTTAATGGTAAGGATCAATTAATGCAATTCGCCGAGAGAGTAGTTAGGGAATTCAAGATAGCCATGTTCTTAACGGGTTCCAAATGCATCGGTGATTTACCGAACTTACCCATAATATTGGGCCCAACCATAATTAATTGGCTCGCTCAGCGTGGAGTGCGGTGCCGCTAATTATCTGACCTCCTCCCTGCCTTTAGGGCGAGGGTTCCCCGAGGTCTTGGGGATTACGCCCCATTATGGACGCTACTCGGTTGGTCATCCCCTCCCGAGCCGGTATTGCGGGGTCGGCCCCTCACTCCCCATTCCCAAAGAATTGACCGGCCGAGAGCCCCATTCTCAGAGATTTCTAAGCTTTACCCAGCCCTAAAGGGCGAGGTTTGCCGTTCCTTTTATCACTAGAGGGGTGTGCGGCCGTAAGGCATTCCTTAAGCCTTACAAGACGATGCTGTCGCTCCTTAGGCAGGGTCCTTAGTGTTATATCTAATAGTTATGGTGGTGCTAGGTTCTTCCTCCGCTCCATTAATTAACCCGAAGGCCAATGCTTGCTTCATCAATTCATTCTTATCCACATCATTAATCGGGTCAATGGTTAAAATGATTGGCTTATTTGTGGCCTTATCAAAGCCTATTAGGATAGCCTTGCTTCCCGGGTATCCTAACTGGAAGAGCTTTACTTGATATTTAACATAGTTTACTCCCCGTGGATCAAAAGTTTTCACCTCATATATGGTTTCCCCATCATAGAAATCAGGCTGAACGTATACGCCAACTAAGTCATCGATTACCACAAGCCTGGTTTTTGGCCTTAGTAGTCCAAAGGCTGGCGTGGATTTAAATGCATCAAGCATGGCCTTCCCTCTAGATAATATGTTATCCCTTTGATCCGGCATTAATTTAATGCCTAGAATTGCAGCTTCATGATCCAGTATTGACGACATGTACTTCAGGGCCGCTTCAAGGAAATCATCGACGCCTCGCTTATAGTAGTAATTCATTTTTACCATGGCCTTATCAAATACTGATCCAAATAATATGTCCAGCTGAGTTCCATTCAGCTCATGCTCAAACATATTCTTCACGAGCATCCAAGCCGGAAACGTCCTCATGCTTCTCATCCTCTTCACATGAATGAGTCCAGAGTTGATGATCCGCCAACTCTGCTCATTGCCTTCTTTAACCTATCTATGGCTCCCTTAACTCTATCTTGATTAAAGTCATGATTTCTCACCAATATATTGATTATTTCATCCTCATTAGGCTTGCCAAATGATACGACCTTAACTTCTATCACGTCAGGCTTAAGAAAATAATCTCGTATGCTTAATGGGTCCATTGGGAACTTATCACTGCCTATCACCTTTACTATTTTCTCTATTGAACCATACTCCTTAATCATTTTTAATGCCCGTTGGGGTCCTACCCCGGGAATACCATCCGGATTATAGTCAGTACCTATGAGTATTGCAAGATCTATTAACTGAATCCTATCTCTTAATCCTAGTTCCGATAAGACATTGCTCAATTCTATCAATTCGGGCTTTATCTCGACATACTCATTCTTATTTGGAAGCTTTCTTCTACCTGTAATTGTCAAGTTCCTAATTAGCCGAGGCGAACCGAATAGGAGCGAATCATAATCCTGGCTACCTGTAGCCCATGAAATCCCCCTAGCAGACATGAAGGCAGCCTCCGCCTCCCCCTCACCTGGCGCTTGCACCCAGGGTATACCCATTGCCCTCAACAATTCCTTTGCATCATTAACCATATCATCTCGAAGAAATATCGATCGCTGCACATGTTTCCTAGCCTCCTTGACATCGCCTAGCCTAAGAGCCGCTTCCGCTGCTTGGGCCTCCTCGATCTTGCGTTGCCTCCGCCTCTCTATCTCGGTTGCCTTTAGTTGCGGAGGCTTTCCATCAAAGACGTATACCGGTTTAATCCCGTTCTCAAGTAAATTAATGGTTCTATAAAGCAAACCATTGAGATGACTCGTGACTCTGCCCAGCGAATCCATCAATGGCGTTCCATCTGGTTGCCTTATAGATGCAAGGAATTGATATAGAGCATTATAAGCATCAATGGAAATTATGCGACCATTCAGTCTAATTAACTCCACCTCTTGCCTTGACTTTTCTATCAATTTACCAAGCTCAGTTACGCCCATTAGATCTAAGATACGCATCCATATTTATCCTTATCTGACTAAGCATAGAAAGCTAACTCATCTCTCTCCCCGCCTAAAGGGATTAGTACAGCTCATTTTTTATCAATGGGAGGCCGCTCATTAACCTTGCTATTTAGGCGAGGCGGATATAGTTAGTGCCTTAGAGGAGCTAGCACATGTATTGAGAAACCTTAAAAAGGGAATACCCCATCTCCTCATGGTTGCCGGGGTGGCCGAGCGGCCCAAGGCGCGGGACTTGAGTCCCAGCAGCAAGTCATCCCGTCCCCGCATGGGGGCCCGGGTTCAAATCCCGGCCCCGGCGCCAAACTTAGCTTAAATTAGGAACTATGCTTAAATAATTGATACTGTCTCAGGTTAGTCAATGGATTTAAAGATGAGGTTCAGCGGCGGCATATCGATAGAGCATAATGGTCTATCTATCTTGATTGATCCATATAGGAAGTTCGATCCATCTAAATACGACTACGTATTGATCACTCACGGCCATACGGATCACTTTACTTCATCAATAACTAAGGCCAATAATTTGATTATGACGAAGCAGACACGTGATATATTGAGNGAGGTATATGGGTTAAAGCTGGATGGATCCACGGTTATCGAGATAGGCGATTTATTGGTTCTGGATGAGTTAAGCATAAGAGCCTTGAATGCCGGCCACGTTATTGGCAGCGCAATGTATTTGCTGGAGTTCAATGATTTATCAATTGGAGNCACCGGTGACTTTAATATGGAGGATAGCATTGTTCAGAGGGGTGCTGACTCGATGAGGGATATAGATATCCTAATAATGGAGGGAACATATGGGAGCGAGAGCTATATATTCAGGCCTAGAAGCGAGTTATATGACTTAGTGCTTAATGAGGTGGAGCAATCAATTAGCCTCGGCAATAATGTTATATTTAGTGGTCACCCCCTGGGCAAGGGACAGGAATTGGCGGTTCTGCTTCAGAAGTATAAGCCATTCCTTGATTATAATGTATATAAGTTAAATAAGTTGCTCTTAAAGGAACCCATGGGATCAATAATGGTGCCGGAAGCCGATCATGATGAGCCAATAGTGGCGATAACGGGTACCCATGGCGATCTTCGACTAAGATTCCGCAATGTATTTAAGTTGAAGCGGCCAATGAATATAATAGGAGTAACGGGTTGGGGCTATGGCAACTCAATTCAACTAAGTAATCATAGCGATTATTTATCTCTCGTTAAGTTCGCATTGGAGTCGCGCGCTAAGGCTATATACACAGTATATGGGAATGCCGCATTACTTGCCCAATCGCTTAGGCGCAAATATGGCTTGAATGCTCATTTAATGCCAACCAATGAAGGCGATATAACTAGCTATTGATACAGGATTAGTTGGTTCTCGCCCATGATTTCTAAGGAATTGATTATAAAGGGAAACCAAGAAAGTTAAACTCCCGCTCCTCATCATAAAGATAAAAATGGCTGACCTCCTCCCCGCCATTTGGCGAGGTTTGCCGTTCGTTTTATCATCATCTTTAAGCCGCTCTTTCCTCATCGTTAATGTCTATGCCCAATTCAAGTCTGTATTATTGATGGGAGTTTCAGTAAGATTTAATAAGCTGCATGCGATTAATGGCGGATGGCATCTATGGATTGTTGCTTATCGTCATGCAGCTATAAATGTAGTGATGATGAACCTTACTTGGTTGAGAGATGCATGGAGGAGTGCTTTAATTCATGTATATCCAAATAAATGATTTATAATGAAGGTAATGGCTTGCCTTTTAAGGCAGTGTAATCAACGTATTGAGTGGTTAGGCATTGAAGTTAAATGGATAAATATATATGCGCAAAACATTTAAATTAATGAATTGCCAATGCATGCATAATGGGTCAAGGATTTTCAAAGCTTCCGTTGCATATAGGCGTGATACCTGATGGCAATAGGAGATGGGCCAAGAAGAATAATACTGACTTCATATCGGCTTATAGACTAGGTGCAGATAAGGTGGAGGACTTCCTGGATTGGGCTATAGAGATGGGGATAAAGGCCGTCACTGTTTATGTATTGTCGCTGGAGAATCTATTGAATAGAAGCGAGATCGAGAAGAACATAGTATATGAATTATTGATTAATAAATTGATAAAGACCAGAAATGATCCACGGATTCATAACAATAAGGTGCGGATAACTGCAATAGGTAGGTGGAGAAATCTTCCCCAGAGCGTGGTCAACGAGATAATGACTGCAATGAAGGTGACCAGTGATTATAATGATCATTTCCTTAACTTGGCGATTGCCTATGGTGGAATTCAATCCGTGGTGGATATGGTTAATAACATCATCGGTTCCAAGAGCGAGATAAGTGATGGTGATTTATTCAAGTACTTACCTACATCATTCATGCCATATCCAACCATTGATTTAGTGATAAGGACGGGCGGGGAATATAGATTAAGTAATTTCTTTCCATTGGAGACTGCCTATGCCGAAATGTATTTCACGAATAAGTATTGGCCGGATTTCAATAAGGATGACTTAATCGATGCATTGAATTTCTATGCTGGCCGTGAGAGGAGGTTCGGCCGTTAGCGTTCTTGTTTGTGTTACTTTTCATTAAAGTTTAATAAGTGGCATTTGGATTGTTTCGTTTCAGTGATGATTAGGTTTCCGGCTTGAGTGGTGATAGTTTCACCCCTGACTGAGTTTAGTAAGGTTTATAAAGGGTTGCTATACATCGAATGTGATTCAGGATGGATGCACTGGAATAAAATCAATTAATGAGCTTAAGATCCTCATATCTATGTTGAAGAAGTATAGGGGATACGCCACCACGTTAGTGACGCTCTATATTAATGGAGATAGGCCCATACCAGACATAGTTAACATGCTTCGAGAGGAGTGGGCTGTTTCAGGTAATATAAAGGATAAAACGACAAGGAATCACGTTCAAGACGCTATCGATAGAATAATAGGAATGCTTAAAGGAACCCCCAAGGCTCCACCGAATGGATTAGTCGTATTCGCTGGTTTCCACATGATATCCCCAGGTAACTATACTTGGGTATCATACGTCGTGATTCCGCCCTTCAAGATAAGCACATTCAAGTACATATGCGACATGACGTTCCACACAGAGCTTCTTGAGGAGGGCGCGAACACTACGTCTACATATGGCATAATAATAGTGGAGCGAGGTGAGGCCGTAATAGCGCTACTTCGCGGAAACTATTGGGAAATAGTGAAGAAAGTTCAATTCTTTGTTCCAAATAAGCATAGCGCAGGTGGGCAATCAGCGCTTAGATATAAGAGGCAAACTGAACACTTGGCCGAGGTATTCTATAAAATGCTAGCCGACTCCGCTAATGAGATATTCCTCAAGATAAACGATTTAAAGGGAATAATAGTCTCAGGCCCTGGTCCCACGAAGGAGGATTTCTTGAAGGAGGATGCATTAGATTATAGGTTAAAGGATAAAGTGATAGCTATAGTTGATGCTTGTTGCCCAGATGAATATGGAGTAATAGAAACTATTAGAAAAGCCAGCGAGCATATCAAGGATAATGAATACGTCCATGCCAAGGAACTTCTTGAAACCTTAATGGAGTACGCTGTCCGCAAGAGCAATTATGTTGTATTTGGTAGGGAATCCACAATGAAGGCCTTAAAGTATGGAGCCGCAAGAATAATACTGGTCAGCGAGAACGTGGGGGAGGAGGAGATACTTAACTTAGTCGTGGAGGGAGATAAGAAGGGGATAAAGGTAGAGGTAATTCCAAAAGCCGTCGAGGAGTCTAAGATGCTTGATGAAACATTCGGAGGATACGCGGCAATACTTCAATACCCAGTAACAACATTGGAAGCTCAAGACAATCAGCAATAAGGGAACCCTCCTAAGAGGCTAATTTTAATAAGAGGGCTAGATATACGCTTAATATTTGCGTTCCTCGGGCTTCCACTTTGTAATCCTCACCGGTATATATGAGAAACTCGGGCCTTCCTTCGTGTAGAATGCCAAGGTATGCTTTAGCCAATTAACGTCATCGCGCTTCGGGTAATCTATCCTTGCATGTGCTCCCCTGGATTCCGTCCTATTTAATGCGCCCAGCGTTATTATTTCTGCTTGCTCCAGCAGGAAATCTATCTCCATTAAATCCTTTAGGTTCTGGTTATATACTAGTCCTCTATCCTCTATCCTTGAGTTATTGAACCTCTCCCTTAACTTCTTTAGGGAGGAGTACGCCTCCTCAAGCCCGCTTTTTTCCCTAAATACATACACGTAAGTATCCATTATCTTGTTCATTTCGTGCTTAATGTCATATGGATTCTCCGCATTGGTTTCCTTATGGAGCAATCCATCAAATATCCTCTTTTCCTCTTTCTCCGCGGCTTCCTTGACGTATCCATCATATCCAGGTTCAGTGGATGAGGTCATTGCATATTTAGCGGCTTCTTCACCGGTAAAGTGGCCCCAAACCAAGCACTCGCTTAATGAGTTGCTTCCAAGCCTATTAGCACCATGAACGCTCACATTAGCGGCTTCCCCAGCCGCCCATAGATTAGGTATCTTTTTCTCCGCATCGATATATACTTGCCCCTTTAGATCAACATGAATGCCGCCCATCATGTAATGCATGGCTGGCCTAACTGGAATTGGTTCATCAACGGGATCAACTCCTATGGTCTTTATGGGGATCTCGCGAATCATGGGCAACCGTTTATTTAATCTCTCTTCACCGAGGTGCCTTAAGTCGAGCAATACATAGCTAAGCCCGCTTTCTTCATCCGTGAATCCACGGCCCTGATTTATCTCCGTTATTATCGAGCGGCTCACTATATCGCGTGGCGCTAATTCCATTCTGCTCGGCGCATACCTCTTCATGAATCGCTCCCCATCCTTGTTAACCAAGTACCCTCCCTCTCCCCTCGCTCCCTCCGTTATCAGTATCCCATTGGGCACTAATGCGGTTGGGTGGAATTGAGGGAACTCGAAGTCCTTTAACGGTATGCCCGCTCTATATGCAAGGCTGTAGCCATCTCCTGTGGAGGAGTGAGCCATGGTGGTGAATCCATATACCCTGCCATTGCCTCCCGTGGCTATTATGCCTGCCTTAGCTAATATTACCTTGAACTCGCCCGTCTTTAGGTCAATAGCGGTTATGCCCCTGAATACTCCATTCTCGAGAATAATGGATGTGGCGAAATGTTCATGAAGCATATCGATATTGCCGAATCTCAGTGTATTATCATATAATGTGCTCAGCAAGAAGAAGCCGGTCTTATCTTGAGCAAAGGTAGTTCTCGGTATAGTCATTCCTCCAAACGGTCTTTGTAAGATTTTTCCCTGGGGATCGCGGGACCACGGTACTCCCAAGTGATCCAGGAACTTTATTTCCTGAGGCGCCGTTTGCACCAATAGCTCTATAGCGTCTTGATCCGCCAGGAAATCGCTCCCCTTAGCAGTGTCATACCCATGAAGATCTAAACTATCGCCATTCTCCTTAGGGTAAAGCACTGCACTGGCTCCGCCCTCGGCTGAGACGGAGTGGCTTCTCATGGCATGAACCTTGGATACCACCGCTATCCTTATTTTTCCATTGGATATTCTAGCGGCCTCGAATGCTGCCCGTAATCCGGCGAGACCGGA
Organism: Thermocladium sp. ECH_B; assembly: GCA_001516585.1. Lineage (NCBI taxonomy): Archaea > Thermoproteati > Thermoproteota > Thermoprotei > Thermoproteales > Thermoproteaceae > Thermocladium > Thermocladium sp. ECH_B. Next base: position 35,301 of record LOBW01000002.1, on the reverse strand, counting down.
GCCAAGGATTAATACGTCGTACTTTAATACCTCCACCATAGCAGCCACGCATTAATTCTTATTTATAAAAATTCCGTCTTGGCTGTGATTAGGTATAGAACCGTTGTAGAATTTCAAGAAAAACTTGTTTGAGATGTGTTTAGTCCAATTAATGGACTGTGTTCACCGCATTCCTGTTCGCGGTATCATGAGAAACATTTATAATAATCATAGTTAATAACCCATTTCGTGAATTTACGCGTTAATGTGGAGGAAATAAGTCGCCAATTATATGTCTTTGGCCCGGCTTGGCTTGTCATGATGGCCGACATAGATGTAGCCAGCATAATCACTGGGCTTCAGTCCGGCGCTACTTGGGGATATAGAATGATATTTATAATGCTTGTATTGACAATCCCATTATTTATAGTTCAAGATGCGGCCGGCCGTCTAGGCACAATTAGCGGCCTTGGATTAGGAGAAGCGGTGAGGATTAGGTATGGCAGTAGAATTGCTGCTTTATTGGCTATTCCCATGGCTGTGACCGATTTTTTGGAATATGTGGCTGAATATGCTGGCATGGCTATTGGAGTGCTTCTTTTAGGCCTTCCATTGGTTCCAATTTTATTGGTTTTATATATAACGCATGCAGTTGTCGTATTATCCAGTAGTTATAGGAAGGCGGAAATAGCTATGCTTCCTATAAGTTTCATGCTTGTCGCCAGCATAGTTGCCTCTGCCTTACTGTTTAAGCCGAACCCATTATTGTTGCTAAGAAGCCTATCCCCGCTTCAACCATATGGCAACCCATCTTTCGATTATTTGCTCGCTGCAAATATAGGTGCAGTGATAATGCCTTGGATGCTATACTTTCACTCCGGCGCCGATTCCAGGAAGAAGCTGAGGAGGAGTGATTTAAAAACAGAAAGATTGGAGACGCTGATTGGAGCAATAGTATCTGAAATATTAATGGCCCTGATAGTAATAGACGGATCACACCTAAATATGGTTAATGACTTCTTGAATGTAACTGAGTTATCTAGCGCTTTGGCTCCATTTGGTTCACTGGCGCCACTAATAACGGCAATTGGGTTCTTGGCGGCGGGCTTTTTAGCATTGGTAGTCATCTCAATGGCCTCTGCCTGGGGAGTTCTGGAAGCCATTGGGCATACATCCAGAAAATCATTTCTAATCATTTACCTACTAGAAAGCCTCCCGGCCCTTCTGCTGGTGATATCCTATAATAATTACGTGGAACTAATGCTTGATTTAATGGTGGTCTACACGATAATAATAGTACCATCGCTATACGTGCTGGGCAGATTAGTTGCTGATTCAAGGGTGATGAAGGGCACTCCCTATAAGTTCTGGGAATCTATTCTATATTGGATAATGACTGCAATAATAGTAATTGGAGGAGTAGTTGGATTAATTGCAATCATGTGAACTACCCCGCCCTTAAGGGCGAGGTTTGTCGTTCGTTTTATTAATTAAGGAAGTATGGGAAGGAACGTAAATTAATGGAAAAGCTCGCCCTTAAGGGGCCGGATTTCCAATATTTTCAAATTAATATTGACCAAGGGCTACTCCATCGCCGCGTATATCGGCATAGCCCACTTTCTCATCATTGATGAATTGAATTGCATGGGCCACGCCGGTTGCTCCCGGATACTTGATTTTGCGAACTTCCGCATCAACTTCATCCTCCGCAAATACCTCGGCTCCATCCCATAGAAACCTAGGCGCATCAATGGCTTCCACGACATCCATTCCCAAATCAATTATGTTTGTTAATAGCATGGCATGCTGCTGCGGTCTGAAGTGTCCCCCGCTTATTCCCAGGGCCAACATGGGTTTTCCGCTTTTCTCAACTATTATCGATGACAATGTATGTAATGGTCGCTTATGTGGCCCCAACTCATTTGGTCCACTCATCTTGAAGTCACTGGCCCTATTATTCAGCGTTACCTGATATGTTGGTTCAGTTATTCTGGAGCCAAATGGGTGATAAAGGCTCTGAATTGCTGAAACTATGTTTCCCTCCGCATCCGCCACAACAAAATTAGTGGTATCTCCGCCCTGAAGCCGCTTCATATTGCTCAGAGATGATGCAACCTCATCGAGTATCTTATTTATAGGAATATCCACGTACTTGATCTCCTATATAGGAATCCCTTATAGAATAGGCATGCTTATATATCTCTATGAATTCCTTAACCTTGCTTGATCCTCGGAGAGCCACGTTCCTTCGCTCTATTTCTTTCAGTATTAATAACGTGGTTATGCCTTGACTATTCGGCGGCGACTCATATACCTTAACACCCCTATACTCAATGCTTAATGGTTCCCTCCACTCAGGCAAGTACTCGGTGAAGTCATCATAGCTAAATACGCCTCCCATTGAATTCACATAATCGGTTATCGCGCGTCCCACCTCTCGATAAAAGAATGATGGTCCATTCTCACCTATGGCTTGTATGGTATTAGCCAATCTCTGCATATTGATTCTTCCCCACCTAGGCACAGCATATGTCCTAGTCGTTTCATTATCATGAGACGACTCGTTGATGCCTTTAATGGTTAGTTCAAGCCTCGGGGATACAGGTAAGCCATTCATGGCTGCCTGCACAGCCGGTCGAAGGAGGTCCTGCCACTCCATTGAGCCGTATTGTTTCCAAAGAGAATGCGCGCCCATCACCATGCCCGGTACCACGATAGATAATGGACCATAGCGTGGCATATTCCCGCCGGATTTTTCAATGATGAGTTCCTTAGTTAATTGCCGTGGTGCCCACCCGCTTCCATTAATGAATTCGACTTTGCCGCTTTTTTCGTTGTATATCATTGCCATGAAATCTCCTCCCAATCCATTTAATGCTGGTTGACTAACAGCTAACATGAATGATGTGGCCACTGCTGCATCGATTGCATTACCGCCTTTCTCGAGGATGCTTAGCCCAGCAATGGATGAGAATGGATGTTCACTGGCAATCACTCCTTTTCTGGAAACGAAGGCTGGCTTCACATATCTATTTTGTCGTTATTATTAATAAATATAGGGGGTTATGTTGGTTCAGTCCCCTACGATAATGGGAACAACAAGCTTCGCCATTTATGGGTGGAAGCGGGCGACAAGTCTCATTCCCGTATGGTATGGAGGTCAGTGCTCCAAATTATTATGATTATTGCTTCTTTGAGGAGAGAAGGGTTTAATTTTTCTCATTGTGTGTCGTAACGTTTTTAAGCGGTTTATAGCTTGCGAATCGATTAGGAATGTATGTATTAGCGGCGTTCCAGTTGCTGGGCGGAGGTAGTTCTAGTACAACGGAGTATTGGATATTTAATTTATTGTTATTTGTCGTTTATTTTGGTATTTTTCCATTCCTATATGAGTATCTACAATTGATGCGTTTTCAAATGCAGATAAATGGCTTTTTGCAGCAGTTAAGCGCAACGATAACTAATGGCATCTCTCAATTCTTAGGCGCCGTCAATCAGGTTGTGGCCAAGGATGGCTCCACAGTGGATAGCGACAAGGTCAAGAATGAGCTTCGCAATTTAATGGATTTGGTTGTGATTGATCCCACAAGTATAGAGACCGAGGGATTAGTTAGAAAGCTGAAGTACTTAATCAATATGTATAGCGATAGATTAGAGGGCGACGTGAAGAGAATGATGCCTAACTTGGATAAGCCTATGGTTCAAAACATGACTAATGCGGTCGAGGTTCTACGAAACCTAAACTATATATATAAGGTCGTGGATCATTACTATAAATTAAGTTCTAAGTATAAGAGTTACTACTTGCTATATCAATTAACATTCATGCTCCCCTTCTTGAAGGAGGCAGTTAATGCTTTAAGCGGCTCCATAACATCATTCGTGAAGGGGCAGCCAATAGGTGATGCTGCCGGTCCATTGACCATCTATCGCTTCATGAATAATTCATGCCAAGGCAAGGCATCCATGGATGGCGTTGTGCCAGACACCTATATAGGTCAATGCCTTTATAATCAAAGAAGGATATATTTGATGAAAGCACAAGGACCAGGGGGAACCGTGGGTCACCTCGATGATGCGGTTAATTATTTATTGGAGACCATTAACTTAAAACCAAGGCTCGTGATAACCATAGACGCGGCGCTGAAGCTTGAGGGAGAGAAGACTGGCACAATAACTGATGGGCTTGGCGTTGCGATGGGAGGCATAGGCGCTGAGAAGTTCAATATAGAGACCACTGTCTCTAGGCATAATATTCCCCTCTACGCTATCCTGATAAAGATGAGTGAAGCCGAGGCTTTAAACACAATGACGAAGCAAATAGATGATGCAGTGAATTCAGCTGTTGATAGGTTACGAAAAATAATAGACACATATACTTCCCCCGGTGATGAGATTCTCGTAATCGGAGTGGGTAATACAATAGGAGTTGCTCAATAATTGCTTGAGCTACAGCAAAGTTTTAAACTTCAAAAAAGGGCTGCGATCTATGTCATTCGATGCATTTGTGACGAGTTATTCGGTCGCGGTATCCATTACTGTATTTGCAGCCCTAGTAATTTTATTGTACTACTTGGTTTTCAATAAATCACTAATGGCAAAGATAACGGGCTCGACCCCTCAGCGCCCTCAATTAATCGAGTTCGTAGTACTGAAGTGCCCCCAATGNGGATTCGAGAAGAGGAGGGCATTCGCCATTGGCGACTACATAGGCAAGATAGATGCGGAGAAATGCCCCCATGATGGGTCACAATTGATGATTTCCGCCATAGCTAAGGAAATGCCCAGGGAGTGATCATTATGTCATCGTCAGCTGTGGCTCCCACGCCAATACGATCGATATTCTCATTACCGGAAGGCTCTCATGTAGTGGTTAGGGGCTGGGTTTACAGGAAGCGAGTGCTTAAGAATAAGGCATTCCTCGTTATACGTGACTCCACCGGCATAATTCAATCAGTCTTCACGGATGAATTGGCGGCTGAAGCATCTAAGCTAAACATAGAATCGGCTCTCTACGTTAGCGGAGTTACTAAGAGGGAGGAGCGCGCGCCTGGGGGCATTGAGCTGCATGTTGATAAGATTCTATGGGAGTTCGTGGGCGAGCAATTCCCAATAAATGAAGATGCGGCTAATGCAGATTCCGAACTGCTTCTGGATCTAAGACATCTCTGGGTGCGGAGTAGGAGGATGCAGGCGGTGCTTAAGATACGAAGCACAGTGTTCGCGGCTGTTCATGATTATTTTAGGTCCAATGGCTTTTATGAAGTGCATGCACCGACCTTCATATCTGCAGCAGTTGAGGGCGGCTCCACCTTGTTTAAAGTAAATTATTTTAATAATGATATTGTTTACTTGACTCAGAGCGCTCAATTCTATTTAGAGGCATTGATTTACTCGTTGGAGAAGGTGTATACCATTGCGCCTAGTTTCAGGGCCGAGCAGTCTAGGACTAGGAGGCACTTGACGGAGTTTTGGCATGCGGAGATGGAGGTGGCATGGGCCGGATTACGTGACGTCATGGCTGTGGGGGAGGGAGTCATAAGCCATACAATCAATGAGGTGCTTCAAAACAATCTAGAGGAGTTAAGCGTTATAGGGCGTAAGACGGAATACCTAGAGAGAGTTAAGCCCCCGTTCCCAATGGTTTCCTATGATGAGGCCTTAGAACTATTAAGGAATAAAGGCATTAATTTGAAGTGGGGTGATGATATTGGTGCCGATGAGGAGAGGGCTTTGACTCTGCAGTTCGATAAGCCCATCCATCTTCATCACTTCCCGGAAGTAGTTAAGGCTTTTTATCATAAAAATGATCCGCAAAGGCCGGAAACCACCTTGAGCGTTGACATTCTTGCTCCAGAGGGTTATGGCGAGGTAGTGGGCGGAGGGGAACGTATAGAGAACTATAATGAATTGGTTGAGAAGATTCGCCGCTTTGGGCTTGATCCAAGCAGTTATGGTTGGTATCTGGACCTGCGCCGCTTTGGTTCCGTTCAGCATGCCGGTTTTGGGCTAGGCATGGATAGATTAGTCATGTGGATATGTGGGCTTGATCACGTAAGGGATGCGCTTCCATTTCCGCGGGACATGAGACGCATCAGGCCTTAATAATGCATATATTGGTGACTGGAACGCCGGGCACTGGGAAAACCACTATCTCGCTGGCGCTATCTAAGAGACTTGGCATGCCGTACATTAATCTAAATGGGTTGATTCTAGCCAGCGGTCAAGTTTCCTGGGATCAACGTAGCAATACCTTTGATGTGCTGGATCCGGAGAGAGTTTCCGCAGTACTTAATGAGGAGATTAGAAAAAGAGGTAATTGTATTTGTGAGACGCTTGCCATAGAATTGCTTGATTCCTCTATAATTGATAGAGTCATTGTTTTACGCCGTAATCCATATCTATTATGGAAGGAGCTTCAAAAGAGGGACTGGCCGCTGAATAAGGTTGCCTCCAATGTATTATCCGAACTCCTCAATATCATACCATATACTGCCCGTGATTTATTTAATGGGAAAGTAATCGAAATAGATACCAGCAATTCATCGCTGGATGAATGCATAGATACAATAATCAGAGCACTCAATGGCGAGGCAATTAATGAAGAGATCGATTGGTTATCTAGGCTAGATAATGATGAATTAATGAATTTCATACAGACATTAGAGAAAATGGAGGGACACGCCAATTCTTGACCCTTCCCACATGTTTTTATAGAGAGGGGAGTTTATCGAAAAGTAAATGGAAAACGGAGGAGAGTAGCATTAAGCATACTTCCCTTACGATAATGATCAATGAAAAAATGGTTGAAGTAATCATTTTGTGGATGTTATTAATGGTAGAATTATATTTCTTGTTAACAGCGTTAAATCCTTTATTATGCTGATTCCAGAAAAGCCGGCCCCTTGGAATAACGCAGTTATGCATAGCCTAACTGCTTCGCTATTATCGGATAACATACAAAGCGAGCTGGAGACATTTAGAACGCTTTGTATCTTAGTTATTAATCCATCTATGTAACGAACCATTTCCCCGAATTCCTTTGTCTCTAGTTTTCGTTTTATTGTTTCGCTTCTTATGTTATCTACAAGGGCTAGGACATTTATGTTAAGCTCGCTTAATTTATCTGACACTGTGACCAATGCGTCTCTGATATCTGGAAGCGGATAATTAGTTCCGCTCATGAACTCCAATAAGTAATTATACTTGTCCTCCAACTCCTTCATTACGTTAATCAGTTCCACCTCATTTGAGCTTCTTCCCATTTGCTCTCATTGTTGATTTCGAGCAATTATAAATATTTCCAAGCGAACTACCCCTCCCTTACAGACGGGGACTTTCGACCCCTTAACCCCCGATAAAGTTAAAATTATCCCTGTCCCAAAGGGAGAGGTTTGCTGTTCTCTATCATCTATTTCCACTAAGGATCATTTCGGTGTTAGGCATCATTGCTGGGCAGNAGAATGGTTTTCGTTTAATGATAATTCATGGCTTCAAGCAAATATTTGCTGCGTAACAGTTTCACTTGCTCAGGGTGGGCGTCTTCATTGGGCCGTAGCCCAGTATTTTCCTGTTCATGCCTACGGTTAGCATTGTGAGTGGGACGAAGCTGAACTTAACGATTAATTGCCCAATTATTAGGCTCAGCAGGACTCCCGTGGGCAGGACTCCCAGGAACGCCGTTGGTATGAAGACTAGGCTATCGATGGTCATGGCTATGGGGTCGCTGACCCCAACCCTCCTCACCACTCCCAGCCTCAGCCTAGTGACTAAGTGAACATCAATGTTCTCACTGATTAGGAACGCAACGACGCTTGCCACGGCGATCCTGGCGCTGGTGCTGAGGGCCCCGTCCCCACCAGTGCCCGGCGTGGCGCTGACCAGGTTAAGCATTATGAAGTAGGATAATTGGAGGACAGCCCCAATAATCACCAGCCACCTCCCCAGCCTAGCCCCATACTTCACGCTCGCAATATCCAGCACCGCCACGCTCGCACTATAGCTGAGGACGCCCCCTGGAACCATGAAGGGGGAAATATCCAGCAACCTAACCGCCAATACTTGACTCATGGTTAGTAGGAATAGGTACGTGGCGCCCGTGGCTAGGAGTAGGGCATCACCTCCCCTCCTCCCGCTTAGCCAGACTACCCAGCCAGTCAGTAAGTAGAGCAGGAATGCCTCCCCAAATAAGTAAATCAATTGATACACGCGAATCCCCGATGTGATCTTATTTTTATAAAGATTCCTGCCTAGTTTCTACGCTTTATTGGTTTCGGNAACTAAGCATTAAGTTCATTACTTATTTGTCCGAAAAAGAAATAAATAGGTTTAACGAGAATCTTGAACTTGANGGGTAGGAGAAAAGTGCGTAGAAAGTTGGCAGTCAAGCCAGCTAAGAAGCTGCCAAGGATATTTCAGTGTCCACATTGTGGTATGACCAGCGTTAACGTTATATTGAACAGAAAAGAAAAAACAGNAACCGTTATCTGCAGCAACTGCGGATTAGAGGCTGTCTTTAATGTAGTGGAGGGATACTTACCTGTGGATTACTTCAATAAATTCGCGGATAAGTATTATGCCGGTGAAATAAAGCCAAAGAAGGAGGGAGTTATTCCGGTTATTCCTCAAGCATCGAACAACAGCCAGAAGAATGATGAGAGCGATAAGATAGAGGGAGTTGAGTATGAGGATTTCCCAATTGATGATGAATCAAGCGATGATTTAGATCTAAGAGGCGACTCGCTGGATAATATGGATGAAAATGAAAAGGAGCAGTGAGTCCAGCTAATAAAATAATAAAATGATTGCCCTATATTAATGATTATCGATGCAGTGAAAGGCATTTTGAAGCATCGCATAGCTGGAACCATACTTCAAATAGCCATGGATCAATTCATTAAAATAAATAATGGTAAGTGAAAATGCCCTACACTTCTGGAAATAATGTCCATGCCCCACGATGGAGAATTTGTCTCCTCTCTCGCTATTAAAGGAACATTTTCTGCACAGTTCTATCCAGATTTATCAAGAGTAATTTCGGGTCTTCACCTTCATATAGCCACTTAAGTTCCCGTAAGTCTTTGTCGGCTGTTTCCGCCTCAATACCGAAGCCTTTTGCTATATCAATTATTTTTGCCTCTATGTTTAGATAATCAGCCGTCTCGAGCTCTGGGTAGTAGCTCTTGGCGTAGCTCTTTAATATATTGTATCCGCCATTACTTAGCACAATGATCTTCAGAGGTAACTTGTATTTGGCTGCTGTCCATAAGCCTTGAACGGAATACATGAAGGACCCATCTCCTACCATGGTGAGCACTTTTTTCTCTGCTATTGAGATGCCCAGCGATGCTGATAATGCCCAACCCAGTTGCCCGCTCTTCGCTGTGAAGTACTTATTATGGCCATATCCCATCACGCTCCTAACTGTTGGTGAGTATGATATGGATTCATCAACTATGGTGAAGCCTTGAAAGATCTTCCGTACCTCATACATGACGTAATCAATGCCCATCACTGCCCTTGATCTCGCCACCCTATTCATATACAGCAAATCCTCTTCCCGCTTATAATCGCATTTACGCGTGACCTTCTTGGCTGCCTCTCTCATGAACATCCGTGGATTCATGATAAATGCTTCCCCCAGCCTTGGGTCTACATCAAATCCCACCGATATCACGTGCTTGCCTGGAAGGAGGGGGGATGGTAAGTATGGATACAGAGTTATTCCGCCTCCAATTATCAATATTAGATCATGGGTCAAGAGCTTCATGTTTATCAATGTTGATCCAGGAAGTAAGTAAGTCTCCTGCGAATCTCCTGTTATTGGAATTAAAGGGGGATCTATGCGCTAATGGCTCGGCGTAAACGGGGCATCCAATGGCTTCCGCCAATTCCTCTGCTTCCTTAAAAGCATTGAATACCCCTTAATTCGCGTGCACCGGTTAGTATCGGCCATTGTTTAGCCTTTATTTCTGAATTTAGTTGTATCAAGTTACGTAGCAACGCCAAAGCGAACATTATGACATGCTCGGCCACGGCTTCTTTATTGGCGACCGGGATATTGCTTAACATGATGCCTCTATGCTTGACTTCCTCTAGATCCACATTGTCATAACCAGTACTAGCTACTTGGATGAATCTTAGATTAGGTAGTTTATTTAGAAGCTCTGCGTCAACTTTAGTAAAGGTTGTTACTATTAGTACATCTGCGTTATTTCTCTCGAAATCTACGGATGTAGTTATGGCAACTTTCATCAACATAATCACTTAATCCAGAGAATGAAGGATCAGNCTCCGCCATTTGTGCCTCCTGCTTTGCTTCCTCGCACTTGCCGAGCTTAATTAATGCAAAACACTTATTAGCGTGATAGCTTTGGTTCCTTGGTTCCTCTTTTATTGCTTCCTCAAATTCATGCGCCGCCTCATCGTATCGCTTCATCGCCATCAGAGCCAGACCAAGGCAATTATGGTACAGGGGATTCCTTGGTTCCTCTTTTATTGCTTCTATGTATTCCTTTACAGCCTTTTCGTAGAAGCCGTGAATATATGCCTCAANGCCTTTTATATANTGCATCGACACGTGCTCATTGTGCTTCACCGCTTTAAAACATTATTGGTTAATGATAAAATCAATGACGAGCCTTGCGAGGGCGGCAATAGTTGTCTCAGCGGTTAAGCCAATCATTAATCGCGCATCATGGAGTAGCGGTAACTAAAGAGGACATAATCCCCCCTCAAGGGGTCCCATCATGGAGGCCGGAGTTAATTAAAACGTTTTCAGTACGGAAATCCTTAAAAACCATTTGGGGTAATCATGGTGAACGGGCCCGTAGCTCAGCATGGTGGAGCGATCGGCTGATAACCGATGCCAACGGCGGTAAAGGCCCCGGTCAAGCAATTGCTTGGGGGATGTTCAAATCCCGGCGGGCCCACCAATCCTTACGATAAGTCTCTCAACATGACTAGGATTAAATAATAGTAGACCTGATGATAGAAGAACGGCAAGCTTTCCCCTTTAGGGGGCGGGTAATTGGTGCTTCTCTCCCCTTGTTCTCTGGATTAATCTTGGGGGAGCGGGTTGCCGGCGATGCCCAGGGAAGGGGGAGAGAGCCCATAAGGATGTAACTCCCAGTCAAGGAGCCCCTCAAGTCGGGAGGGGATCAATATTGGTTTCGTTTCTTATGTTTTGCTTCTTGCTTAAATGGTTTAGAACTATAATTATGCCTATATATACACAGATATTGTTAGGATTTTCAGTAAATAAGTTTTATAAAAATATCGATTATCGATCACTATATGCAGTTAATAATATTCGCATCAAGCGCGGTGTGGAATGGCGTGCATTTTAATCTGAACTCCGTGATACCATGGTATGTGATATTGATTTATGGATTGATATATGTGGGGGTATTGGCGTGGATTTGGCGAAGCGGCAAATTCTCATCATTTAAAACAATTGATTTCGTGTATATAGCATTGATCGTTGCTTTATTAATAGTCTATAACTTCTTTATATCGCCCATAATACCTAAGGTGGGAGCAATTACCACGTGGTTCTATTACCCCATGATAGGCGAGATATTCCTCTTATTGACCGTGGCGGCTCTTGTGGGTAAGCCGGGCACAATGGCTATAACAATGTTTGTATATACGTTGCTATCCGATATATTCCATTATGGATTCGGCGGCGAACCATTCTACTTTATTTATGAGATATTGGCCTATGGAGCCATATTAGACATGTGGCTTGCATATCGTGGTGAACTGTTTCTCTCGCCCTATATTAAGTCAAGGCCTGGCTCCACATCCGCTGGAGCTTCTCTAGAGGAGAGGATAAAGGCGCAAGCAAGCAAAGCCACCACTGTTGGCTATGTGCTAATGGTGTTAGATGCATTAATTGGGGCCATTCCAATGGCGGTGGCATATAGCTTATTCTATAGGGGATTCTTTGCGACTTTCGTCAGCGGCTTTGTATATAAGCCGAGCCTGGTATATGCTACAACAATAGCAAGCGTGGGCGGCGGCATAGTTATGGGCCTCATATCGCTGCCCTTTGTGGCGTATATAAAGCGGGTAGTGAAGGGAGCAATATAATTTAATTTACTTTCATGAAAATAAATTCGGTGGGTATTTCATGAAGGCTGTTGAGATAGAGGATCTCTCGGTGGCGTATTTCGGAAGACATGAGTTGGCTTTACGCAATGTATCATTATCAATAGAGGAGGGCGAATTCATTCTATTAACGGGGAAAACAGGTTCAGGTAAATCCACGCTTCTAAATGCAATTAATGGCGTGATTCCCCACATAATTAGCGTCGAAATGGAGGGATCAGTTCATGTATTTGGGCAATCCACGCGGGAAACGCCTCTCCATAAGTTATCCACGATGGTTGGCACAGTGTATCAGACGCCGGAGAACCAAATATTCTCCCTAATAGTTGAGGATGATGTGGCCTTCGGATTAGAGAACATGGCTGTTCCGCGTGATGAAATGGTGAAGCGAGTAGAGGATTCCCTGCGATTAGTCAATCTCTGGAGCAATCGCTCTCATCCAACCTTTCTACTAAGTGGCGGCCAAAAACAGAGATTAGCATTTGCAAATGCCCTGGCACTAAGGCCAAAGTTGCTCGTGCTAGATGAGCCGACCTCTCAATTAGACTCGGTGGGCACGGAGGAGGTTTTTGGCTTAATTAGGTCCCTTAATAAGGATCATAGGCTCACGGTGATAATGTCGGAGCATAAATTGGAGCGAGCGATCAATATGGTTGATAGGATAGTGGTTATGGATAATGGATCCATAATCATGGATGATGAGCCCCATAAAGTCCTTAAAGCAGGCATAGCCAAGTATGGACTCGAGGAGCCCCAAGTCACGCTTCTTCATAAGTCAATTCAGGGTAACTCCGAATTCATGCCGATAACCGTTGATGAATTCATTGAGGTAGATGGCCAGGCAGTAAAGCAATTGGATATCCATGACATCATGCATTCAAGCGGTGGCGAACCCAGGATAATAGTTGAGGATCTATTCTTTAGATATGAGAAAAATTCTGATTGGGTATTGAACGGCATTAATCTTATGGTTAAGAGCGGTGAATTCGTGAGCGTAATTGGGCCCAATGGCAGTGGAAAAAGCACATTAATGAATCTGATCAGCGGCATTTATAGACCACAGAGAGGTAAGATATTAGTGGCTGGTGTCGATGTTTCCAGGGCTCCCCGTAATCGCCTCGCCTCATTAGTGGGCTACGTGTTTCAAGATCCAGATTACATGTTGTTTAACTCCACGGTGGAGAACGAGATAAGGTTCACAATGAATACCGTTGGTATTAAGGATGAGTCCGTGTTCAATGATGTGGTAAGCATGTTTAAGTTAAATGGATTACTAAAGGAATCCCCTCACCGCTTATCCGTGGGTCAACGACGATTAGTTAGCCTTGCTGCTGTGCTAGTGGCGAGGCCGCTGGTCTTGATGCTGGATGAACCAACGAGGGGACTAGATTACGACACGGGGGAGACCATGATGAGTTACGTTAAGGAGCTTCAATCAAAGCTTGGCTTAACGGTGTTCATGGTTACCCATAACATGAAGCAAGTGGGTGAGTACAGCGATAAGGTGATAGTCATGAATGGGGGGAGAATAGTCATGGCTGACTCCGCCGAGAACGTATTCACGGAGGCGCTTAATCATAAGGAGTGGGCTGTCTCACCGCCTCAAGTATTTATGGTAAGCAAGCTACTGGGGCTTAAACCATTTGCTTCATTGCGTGCAGTAATGGGTGATGCAAAGTGATTCCAGGCCTNCTCTATAATCCGGTCATTAATTGGGCAATAGCGATATTATTATTATTTTACGGCCCCGTTCTCATAATAGTACTGATCTATAAGGTGCTTGGCTTCACGGGCTATATGTCCCTCTTCAAGTATGCTGGCGGTGNTTCATTTATATATAGGCTTGACCCAAGAACAAAGATACTGCTGGCCATTATATTAACAATAGTTGCGGCGATGACTATTTGGTGGATATCTGCGATATTCCTGGCCGGGGTATTAATGCTCTACTTATTCCTGAGGGATCCAGTTGCTAAGATGCGGGTCGCGGGCCCCCTCATATTAGCTACATTCATAGGCACCGCATGGAGCGAAAGCCTATTTGCTCCATTCACATATCTATATGCAATATTCAATCATCATGTAACCTTCATTTACTTGCTGCCACCCATATTAAGCTCATTNGGGGTCACCCAGGGAAATTCCTCGGCGTCCGTATTTTTGCTGGGAAGCACGGCATCACCGGTTGGATTAACCTGGGAGGGATTAATATATGGGCTACAGATATCGTTCCGTGCAACCGCCTCAATAGCATCTGGTCTGCTACTAATATTCTCCGCCTCCCCATCCGATATACTTAGGTCCCTTGAGAAGTCAAAGCTACCTATTGAGCTAGGCTTTACCCTGCTTCTAGCCGCCTCCTCTATACCTAAGGTACTGGAGAGCTCCATGATAGTCATAAACGCATTGAAGGCAAGGGGCGTTGATGTTGTGCCACGGGGTTCCCGGAACCCCATTGTGATAATTAAGAGGCTTGGTGCCTCCTTTAGGGTGGTGATTCTCTCTCTCACTGCAATAATAATATTAACCCTTAGGAATGCTAGGGAAATAGCAATAGCCGCTGATCTTCGGGGCTTCAGGGCAAATAAGTATAGAACATATTATCATGAACTTAAATTAACAAGGCTTAATTTATTTGTGATAGCGATGCTGGTGGTTATACTGATCATTGGAGTCTACGTGTCTGGTCTTCCGGGGATGGGCGCTGTTCCCTATAATCCCTAATAAATATAATATATATAATTTATTCCACAATATATTCTGTAATTAAAATAATGAACAAAGTTTATTTACCAGACTTTCGTTTATCGCCTATGTCAATTACGACAAAACAAATAATAAAGAAACAACCCATAGGAATAGCCCCGGATAAATCAATCAGGGAAGCAGCCTCCCTAATGGCTAAGGAAAACATAGGGTTACTGGTTATTCTTGATGGGAATAAAGTAATTGGCGTAGTGAGCGAGAGGGATGTAATGAAGGCGGTTGCCTCCGGCGCCAATCTAGATGACCCAGTGATAAGCATCGCCTCAAAACGCGTTATAACGATTAATGAGGATGAAAACATCTATAAGGCGGCAGAGCTCATGCATGGAAATAATGTGCGGCACCTAGTGGTCATGGGAAGGGATGGCTCACTGCGCGGCGTTATATCGATAAGGGATGTAGTAGGCGAAACGGTTAGATTGAGGACATTAGCGGAAAGCACAGTACCTAATCAGGAAGAACCATCACCGCACACGGATTAGTGAAATAATATTCCATTGAGATATTTCCATTATTGGGCTAGATAACTGGTGATGAATTAAATTTTCAATTGGTAATTCTGGAACCTATTAATTCTTTTATTAGGTACCTCATGGTGATCCTTGCACCTAGCCTGATAGGTTTCCCTTGCTCCAATCATTATGAGGGGTGAATCGTATGGTGCTGGTTTTCCATTTAATAATCGTTGAGTATAGTAAGCCTCCCTACCACATACATCGCAGACGGCCGTTAATTGAGTGATTTTATCCGCTATGGCTATGAGGTATCCCATTTTCCCAAACGGTTCTCCCCTGAAATCCATGTTAAGACCGGCGGCTATTACATCTATTCCCCGCTCATTAAGTAATCGTATCGCATCAACTATTAGCGGCGGCTCCTCGCTCCCAAGAGTAAAGAATTGCACCTCATCTATTCCGATAACGTCGAAGCCCTTTGTTAGTGTTTCATTGACTAATGCAGTGACTCCATTATTATCTTCACCTATGAAGCTTACATCGCCATAACTGAGCCCACCTAAGCTCCTCCATTCCTCTACTCCTCCGTACCTCCCCTTTGAGTTAATTGGCGCAAATAAGTGAGTACGTCTATGCCTAATTTCGTGCCTCTTTAATCTACGTATTAATTCCTCGGTTTTTCCTGAGAACATTGGCCCTATTATTATTTCAAACGATCCAACCATTTGCTTTTCCCTCATTTCACTTTAATAATGATTACTCAACTAATTATGAAGCGGAGTAGTTAAAAATAGATGAGGGGAGGAGCCCCATGGTTGAATCCAAGGTACGGGATCCGGGATTAGCTGATCGCGGAAGAATGCAGATAGAGTGGGCTGAACGCAATATGCCTGTTCTTCTTCTCATTAGGGAGAGATTTCAACGGGAGAAGCCGCTCGCTGGATTGCGTTTATCGGCTAGCCTCCACATAACTAAGGAGACCGCTGTTCTCGCCAGAACCTTAGTTGCCGGGGGGGCCGACGTATTTTTGGCTCCATCGAATCCATTATCGACCCAGGACGATGTGGCAGCCGCATTGGCCACTGATGGCATAAAAGTGTATGCTTGGAAGGGAATGAATGAGCGGGAGTACTATAATGCAATTGGAGCAGCAATATCCCACTCCCCACAGGTAACGCTTGATGATGGGGGCGATTTAACCATAACTCTACATAAGTTAGCCATGGATATAAATGATGATTCTATAAGGTATGCTAAGGAGATGATCGGTAATATCGATTTTAAGTCAATGGTCAAGAACATTTATGGAGGAACCGAGGAAACAACTACAGGAGTGCTTAGATTTAAGGCAATGGAGCGCGAAAAGACTCTTCTTTACCCAATAATAGCCGTTAATGACTCATATACAAAGCACTTATTCGATAATAGGTATGGCACTGGCCAAAGCACTTGGGATGGCGTCTTGCGTGCCACGAATGTACTGATAGCTGGAAAGGTAGTGGTCGTATCGGGTTATGGTTGGGTAGGGAGAGGCATAGCGGCTAGGGCTCGTGGACTTGGCGCGAGGAGGGTTATTGTGACGGAGGTTGATCCAGTAAGGGCCTTGGAGGCGGTTTTCGATGGATTTGAAGTAATGCCGATATCAAGGGCTGCGGAGGAAGGCGATATATTCATAACGGCCACCGGCGATATGCGCGTAATAAATTACGAGGCGATTCTCAAGATGAAAGATGGAGCTATGCTGGCCAATGCCGGTCACTTCAATGTGGAGATAGATGTTGATGCCATTGAACGAAATGCGATTAGGAAGCGTGAAATAAGGCCATTCATGGTCGAGTATAAACTACCCAATGGCAAGGTAATATTCTTATTAGGCGAAGGAAGGCTAGTTAATTTGGTGGCGGCGGAGGGCCATCCATCAGAGGTTATGGATTTATCATTTGCGAACCAAGCGTTGGCATCCGAGCATATAGTTAAGAATAAGGGTAGAATGCAGCCAGCGGTATATAAGTTGCCCGAGGACCTTGATATTGAAATAGCTAGATTAAAGCTTAAGGCCATGGGGATTGGGATTGATGAATTAACTGATGAGCAGAGGAAGTATGTATCGGCGTGGGCTCTTGGTACTTGAATTCTAATTCGAAAAAGGTTAAAAATCCCAATCATTCCTCTTAGGGTATGGGGTTTGATGATGTGGCTCTATCCAGCATGATGCCATTAGTTAGATTAATGCTGAAGAATGAGAAAAGAAGAGCCGAGTTGGAGAGACTGCTTTCCTCCTCTCTATCGTTTACGGCGCCGGAGAGATTCCTAGCGCGAATATTATTAGTGACGTTAATAATTACCGGCATCGTGGTCTCGCTATCTTTAGTATTGATAATTCCGAACTATGAATTCTTCATTGTATCGTTTAGAAACGGCATGGCTTTTAACTCGGCTTTTTTGCCGTTCACTATTAAGGTATTGATTGGATTCTCCATATTGGTGGTGCCCCCCCTCATTTTTTTAATGCTTTATAATATGCCTAAGATATCCTCATCGGATCTGGCATTTAAGATAGATACCGAACTTCCATTCTTCTCGGCATATCTATCAATGATGGTTAGCTCCGGGTTATCCGTGTTCAGGGCTGTGGAGAGAGTGGCCTCCATCTCAATACTGGACACGACCGCCCGCGTCTCTAGAATGGCATATATGAGATTTAAGGCGTTTGGGGAGGATCCAATATCGGCTTTAAACGATGTTGCATTATCATCGCCGAGCAAGAGCTTCATGGAATTCATGACAGGTTATGTGACTAATGTAAGAACGGGCGGAGACGTGCTTCACTTCGTTAATACCAAGCTTCATGACATAGTATCGGCCACTGTTGAGCGTGCTAGAAGGGGCGCAGAGATGTTGGGAACATTAATGGAATCATACATAGGTTCCGCAGTCATATTATTGATAGGACTTGATGTTATGTACCTAGCTCAAACAGTGACTCCTAATGGGAATGCCTTNGCTGCAGTTAATCANGCAATTAATTCCAATTTTATGTTTGGTCTATTNATAACCCCAATGATAACTCTCGCATTCATGTACTTAGGCGAGGTCTCCGGTTTCAAGACGCCTTTCACGGATTATCGTCCATATAAGGTGGGCGGCATAGCTGCAGCAATTGCTGGAGTAGCCTCCCTATTTTTCTTTGTTGAGTGGTTCCATGGTAACTTAGCTAATAGGGTACTTTTGTTTGGTTATCCATTCGATTTCACTGAGGTCGTCGGCATTACGTTGATAATCGCTTTTACGCCAGCAGCAATATATGGATCCAGAATAGTTTCTCAGCGTTGGGAACTGGAGAAGGAATTATCATTGTTCTTACGGGACTTCACGGAATTAAGCAAGTCAGGTTTCGTGCCGGAGAAGATATTTGAGACATTGAGTGAGACTAGGCATTACGGTGAATTGGATCCATATCTGGCAGAAATAACCAAGCAAGTACGTTATGGTGAGCCCCTCCGCAATGTCGTTAATAGCGTAATGGGTAGAATGCACTCATACTTGGCCAAGGTTTTTAATTGGTTGCTCCTAGAATCAATAGAGTTCGGGGGAGCTAGGCCAGAAGTATTAGAGAGCCTAGCATCTTTTTCATCCGATATCGTCACTATTCAGGAAGATGCTAGGGCCAGGATGAAGCCTCTCCGCTTCGTGCCATATATAGGAGCCGGCATACTCATATTAACGCTCGCCATAATGTTATCATCAATTGTTAGCCTAGCCGCTGTGCTTAACCACTTCCCGCCCAGCACAATTGATTTATTATCTACATCCTTCTCCATATCAGTTATAATTAATTCATTCCTAATGGGCTTCGTGGCCGGCAAATTAGGCGAGGGCGAGTTAGCGATGGGCTTTAAGCATGCAATTGCATTAACGGCATTAACTCTAGTGGTTTATATGGCATCCCCACTAATTGGCCACATGTTATTTGGAGGATTAATGGCTAACAGCTCCGGTGGATTCCCATAAAGTGCCAAATTAATGGAATATAACTTATTCCCCGCAAACATCAGCTGGAAAACAGATTAAAGATAATGAGCTTCCTGGTGGTTTTCTTGAGTCGAGATCTAAGAAGCGATAGCGTTAAATTATAGCTGATACATAATTGGCACCGATGAAGCGAAGCATAGCGCTAGAATTGGCTGGATTAGCATTGATGCCGATTGGGTACCTCATTTCAATGCTTGGGGTGCAAATGCCTGGATTAGCTATATTTATGGTTGGATATGCGATAAGCATAGTGGAAATGTTGTTTACTAGCGAGACGCGGGAGGAGATTCAGGTAAGAAAGCCCTCCCCCTCAGATCTAAAGAGTAGGCCAACAAAGAAGCCCGGTGAGTAGCATGAGGACTATCTTAATTACTAGTGGCACTAAGGGTGGCACAGGTAAATCAACTATAGCGCTGAACCTATCCGTGCTAGCTGCTTATCGGTTGCGGGATAAGGCCCGGTATCCCGTGATTTTAATTGATGCAAGCATTGATAGTGGTTCCTCATCAATGCTCCTCTTTGGTCAACCTGATCCAACCGTTCAATATACATTAATAGACTTACTTGATGGGAAAGTAGTTGATCCATTATCCGTATTCTATCTTCGCCAATGGCAAGTCGATGCATCGCAATTCAATCTAGTATTTGCAGCGTCTGGCTTTTCAAGTAATAATAGATATAGACCGCTTTATCCATTGAGGAATTTATATAATTCCTTAACGGCTTTATCGCCTATTCTAACCATAATAGATAGTCCAGCCCTAGGCTTCTCAAGCGAGTTCCTTGACGTGACTGCGCCTTATCTAACAGACATAATACCAATAGTTACGCCGGATCACAGTTCCATAAAGGCAACAAAGCTAGCCATTAATGCCGCTCGAGAGGTGAATTCAAGAATAAATATATTAACGCCAATACTAAACATGCTAGATGAGAGGTACCCAATTGATGCATCCACTGGTGTTCCATGGATTGAGATAGTCAAGCAAGAAATTGGAGCGGAACCGCACATAATACCTCTAGATGAGTATATCCAGATCTCGCGTCAAGCCTTGGAAATAGAAATACTTAAAATAAGTCCTCTTGAATCCAGGGGAGTCTCGGAGATAATTAATTACTTCGATAAAGCAATAAGCAAAATCATCGAGTCAACCTTAACTCCTACCCTAAGGGAAAACAAGACCTGAATAGGAGATTAGATTCATCTTCATAGAAAGGAATCCCCCATCTAAATTAGGCAAGCGACTTCACTTAGTGAACTCAGTTGCATAGACATATATTCCATCAAGCACGCCGGGCGTGCCTTCTCTGCCGTGAGGGCTTATCCTATCTTTTCCCCTTAATGTAGTGGCCATTTCCACATTGGCTGCAAAGTGGCTTACCGTTTCCTTATCTATCCCCTCCACTATTATGTCATCCTTAGTGGCTTGAACTTTTACTCCATCTGGTATTGGGATGATTATCTTGGATTTGCGGCCCAGGAAATTCTCGATTACTAATTGCTTCCCCTGCACCTTTATATTCATTGGGAAATGTGAGAAAACTACCTTTAATTTGTATCTCCATCCCCGCGTGACGCCCAGTATCATGTTATTTATGTGACCAGCCACGGTCCCAACAAGGGCCTTGGTCTTCCTATCGGCGAAAAACGTGTATATGCTAATATCATTGTTCTCCTTCTCGATTATTATTGGAAGAGATGAGAAATCCCTCTCCAATGATCCCATTGGCCCCTTAACTGTGACTTTATTATTAGCAATAGTAACTGTGACTCCGCTTGGCACCTTAACTATGGTTGATGCTATCGGCGCATATGTCATGGATAAGGCAGTTGCGAAACAGTTTAAAAATTTAGTGAAGCGCCATTTTTTAAAAGCAATTAAGCTGCGTGGGTTCCACGAATGAGATGGAGGGCTAACTCAACATTTATTTTATTCTGGGTAATAAGGCTAGACGCTGTGGGTTAAGTTATCCACTCTTCCTCCATCTATTACTATTACTTGCCCAGTCATGTAGCTGGATTCATCAGAGCCCAAGTAAACCGCCAGTTTACTTATGTGCTCAGGCTTGCCGACCATGCCAAGGGATGTACGTGACTTGAAGCTCTCCTCGAGCCTATGCACCTCATCAGGGGNTTTTCCACCAATAGTTAGATCGGTCTCAACCCAACCCGGCGCTATTGCATTGACTCTAATACCATAGGGCCCAAGCTCGAATGCAAGCCGCTTTGTTAGCATTATTATTGCGGCTTTGGTTAATGCGTAAAGAGTGGTTCCTTGAGCTGCAGTTCCTATGCCGGCATTAGAAGCCATATTTATTATGCTTCCTCTCTTTTTCTCCTTCATGTGGGGAATAACCTCCAATGTAGTATAAATTGTTCCCATCAAGTTAACTCTCCACATCGCGTTGAACTCATCCTCATTGAAATCCTCAAAATTCCGTAGGTACCAGATTCCAGCATTATTGACCAGTATATCTATCTTGCCGAGCGTTGCCTCTATTTCTTTAACCATGTTTCTAACCTCTAGTCTATTGGATACATCGGCCTTAAAGATCTCAATGTGATCGCTGATTAGTTTCAACTCCTTTGCTTTTTCAAGTGATGAATTATAATTAACGGCGACTCTAGCTCCATGCTTGCTGAATTCTAGGGCAATTTCCCGTCCAAGCCCCCTTGATGCCCCCGTTACTAGAACTACCTTATTCTTAAGGTCTTCGAAAACCATATACGTCTCGCTTTATGTAAGTTTTTAAATTTTAAATAATAAAACGAATGACAAACCTAGCCCTTCAGGGCGGGGAGGAGGTCAGTATAATATGTGGGTAAGGTTTATAAAACATGATGTTTGCCCCCACTATTTATGTCAAATGATGAAGAATTAAATAAGATACTTGAACGTAAATATGAGGAATTAACTAGACCCGCAGAGGTCAGCCACTTAACTAAGAATAACTTTGATGAGTTCATCAAGGAACATGAAGTGGCTGTTGTGGATTTCTGGGCTCCTTGGTGCGCTCCTTGCTTCATGCTTGAACCCATAATCAAGCAATTAGCTATTGAATTGAAAGACGTAGGCTTCGGCAAAGTTAATTCAGAGGAGGAACCGGACATAGCCGCGCGATACTATGTAATGAGTCTCCCCACCATTATAATTTTCAAAAATGGGGAACCGGTTGATACGGTAATAGGGGTAGTACCAAAGAAAGCGCTGCTGAATCGCATAATGGCTGTGGTGGATAAACAATGATGCCAATACTCCTGGGAATAGATGGATTAGGCTATGGCGGTTTCATGGAGTGCGAAACACCCACGTTTCTTAGCCTTGTTAATTCAATGGAGAGAGGAGTTGTTGAGAATCATGCGCCTCAACTCGAGAATACAGCATGGTCAACAATACTCATGGTAAGCGGTCCAGATCCATCCTCCTCCGCATTAATGAAACTGACGAAAGCCATTGCGGTAAATGTGCCGATCACAGACCCAACCTATGGCATATACAGCATACACTTAAATGAATCGACTACGCCTGAGGATGAGGTTAACCAAGTCATTAATGCGGTGATAAACGCCTCAAGAGAAAGACCAGTAATAGCTTCAATAACCGCAATAGAGAGGTTTCTACATAAGAAGCCCAGCATGAAATGCGACATATACTCCATAATAGATGGCGGTATACGGCGATTGCTTTCCAGTAGCGACTTGGGTCACATAATAATTTTCTCTCCCTTCGGTGAACCCCAATCCGAGAAGGAGGGCGATCATTATGATTATGGCGTGTATCTGTCGACTATGCCGCGTCCCCGGCATCATGATACTGTTAAGCTTGATGAAATAGGCTCCTTATTTCTAGATATGGTGGAGCAAGCAAATGCGTACCAATAGGTTCATCATATCTAATAATGAATTGCGCGGAGAAGTATTATCGCTTGGTGCATCTCTGGCGGATTTACGGTATGGAAGCAAGCAAATAATCTTGCCCTATAGAGATGATTATAGGGTTACTAGGGCCGGCATGGCAATATTAGCTCCCTTCGCGAATAGGGTCAGAAATGGCGAATACGTATTCAATGGGGTCACATATAGGTTGCCGGTGAATAATGAGGGGCATGCAATTCATGGATTCGTTAAGGACAAGGAGTGGCAAGTTATCGAAAGAAGTGATGCATTTATATCGATGGGGTTGGAGTTGAAGAATGAGCCGGGCTACCCATTTAAGTTACTCTTCAATGCAAAATATGAGATACGCAATAATGGTCTTGATTTTAGCTTAATGGTAATTAACGCAGATGAGAAGGCGGCGCCCATAACCGTGGGCGCTCATCCATATTTTACCTACACTACTCCCAGGAACGAATGGTTGATTGATGCGGGGGATGTCTATAGATTGGAAGCAATCGGCAATATACCCACTGGTCGAATGATACCTCAAAGACTAGTTACACGGGTGGGCGAGTATGATGACTGCTTCAAGATCAATAAAGACGAGATCCAACTAATATTCTCAGAAGATTGGGGGATAAGCATCAAGTTGCGGGGCTTCCACTTCATCCAATTATTTACGCCGAGTTGGGCTAATGCAGTGGCCGTGGAACCCATGACAGGGGCACCGGATGCATTTAATAATGGAATTGGCTTGATCACGCTTGGGCCAGGCAAGTCAATATCCCCCAGCTTCAATGTAATTCCATTAAAGTCTATTTATAGATAGAGATAAAAAGCTGCTGATTAAATATCTCTTTATGGATAAGAAGGAGAATTGTGATGAATGCATAAAGCATTACATGACTGTTTTTAAATCATTGGAGGAGGCATTTAAGGTGTGCCTAGACCTAGGGTACACCGATTGTAATCCTGAGTACCTGGATGCGCTAGAGGATAAGTAATTCATGTGCATGTAAAGAACAAGGAACAAGACGAAAGCCTCAACCATTAAGGGAAGAGGTGGATTGTGAAAAACACATGCAATTGTTCGTCAATATTATCGAAGGTCAATAATATATTGACATTCTTATAGATGGGGTCTCAAACAGGCGAGAAGCCCGTCGCTCAGGATGAGGGAGGGCTAGACGCATTAAGTTGTCACAAAGAGTTATATATGCTGCATATATTTGTCTCTTAATGAATGATGTGGTTCTTGTCCGGTATAGTGAGATAGCGATAAAGGCAGCCGCCAGTAGGAAGAAGATGGAGCGGCTTCTTATATATAATTTAAGGAACGCCCTGGAGAGACGCGGCATTGATTTCCATGATATAAGCAAGACCCAGGGACGAATATTGATACGTACTCCACAAGCAGATGCTGCTGCAATTGCTGCGTCTCGAGGATTTGGCGTAGTATCTGCATCGCCTGCAATAGAATTGAATGTTACTGGCCTTGGCGATCTCGTAAGGCATGCGGCTATGGCTTGGAGCAAACTAGTTAATGGTAAGAAGTTCGCCGTGCGGGTACGCAGGATCGGCGTGCATAACTTTAAGTCCATTGATGTAGCGAGGGAGGTGGGTGCCGCTCTATTTAATTCTTCTAATGGAGTTGATCTAGAGAATCCCGATATTGAGCTATTTGTTGAGGTAAGGTATGATAAGGCTTACCTATATCACGAAGTGATTCCGGGTCCTCGTGGGCTTCCATTAGGTTCACAGGAAGGCAAAGTGCTTGGGTTGGTCTCCGGCGGCATTGATAGCCCAGCCGCCGCATGGTTAATGATGAAGCGAGGAGTCTATGTTGACATGCTGTTCTGCAGCTTGATAGGGGAGGATATTGAGAGATTCATAAGGGTCAGCAAGGCGCTTTATGATAATTGGATATATGGCTATGACCCTGTTCTTTACATAGTTGATTGCAGAAAGATAGCCTCGGCGATTCGGCAGCGCGTTAATCCTCATGTATGGAATACGGTATTCAAGTACGTGCTTTATAGGATTGGAAATAAGGTGGCAAGGGAGGGGGGATACTTAGGTATGGCCACCGGCGAATCAATGGGTCAAGTAAGCAGCCAAACCCTACATAACCTCTATGCATCATCGCTGGGTATTGATATGCCAATTTATAGGCCGCTCATAGGGCTTGATAAGAGCGAAATAACTGAAATAGCCAGAAAGATAGGGACATTTGAAGAGTCGATCAAGTCGATTGAGGCTTGCATTATATTATCTAGGAAACCTAGAACAAAAGCTGATCCCCAATTAATAGCGGATGAGTCTAAGAAGGTGGAGGCGGAGGTTCAGGATGCTTTGGGCAGGATAGTGATTAAACGCATGAGCGAGATAGATATGGGCAAGCTGAGGGAGGAGGTTATGGGTATGCTTGGTTGATTTTGAAGTTTTCTATTTATTGCTTCTCTCCTATTATTTCTCCATAACTGCTGACCGAGAATGAATTGTTGCACTTGGGGCAAGTTATTGATATCCCCATATTGTACCATGACTCCCCCATTTCAACCTCAAACACGTGGCCGCAGTGCGGGCATTTTGCTCGTATCTTTAATACCCTCTCCGGTTCTCCGCCAGAGTACTCGTAATCCTCCGGCAACTCCCAATTGCTTCCTGATGACATGATTCGCCACGTATTAGTTGCATTTATTAATTTTTCTACTTAAGAAAATTACTTTTAAGGCATTTCCCGCCAAATTTAGCCTAATGAGGATTTGGTTACCTAACGCCGCTCTTCTCAGAAGCATTAGGGAAGCAATTGATTTGGTTCAAGGAGTCACCGCACCTAATTTCGATGATGCATTAACTCTAGCACTATTCGGTTTCTCCGGTTCATATGATGATGCATTAACTCTATTCATGAATTCAGAGGATATATTATCGATGTACTTGATCACTAAGCATACTTTAAGGAATCAAAAAACATCGGAAGCAATTGAGAAAATGCGGAAGTTGAAAAGCAAGATAAGACATGAGTGCGCTGCCGGTGCCCTAGATGAGCTTCTTTGCCTAAGGCTTCGCGCCTTCAATCATGCCTCCGCTTATCAGAGGTTGCTGGAGCTTTATGGTAGTGCCAATCCATTAGATTTAGCGGATGCATTTATTTCATATAATCACGAGCGGCTGGGCCTTAAATTACTGGAGACTCATCATCCAAGGACTTCTCACGAGGCGTTGCGTGAATTAACGGTTTTTCGAAGGGCAATGGGTTTAACCGCCATGAAGGGTTCACTAATTATTGGAGTGAATCACTTAAGTTACTTGGATTGGCTAATTATAGAGGGGGTGGGCGGTGGTTTACTTCTTCAATTTAATAATCTGCACAGGGCTTATACCGTATCCACGTCTCAAGTACAAGCAATGGAGGGCCGCCTCTTGCTTCATGATGCCTCATGGGAAATAGAGGAAAACGATGCAGTGATCACTAGAATTAAGTGGCGTGGCGGCGTATTAATATTTATGGGCAATCCAACGCCTCAAGTATTAAGGCTAGAATTACCGGG
Organism: Thermocladium sp. ECH_B; assembly: GCA_001516585.1. Classification (NCBI taxonomy): domain Archaea; kingdom Thermoproteati; phylum Thermoproteota; class Thermoprotei; order Thermoproteales; family Thermoproteaceae; genus Thermocladium; species Thermocladium sp. ECH_B. Next base: position 8,524 of record LOBW01000002.1, on the reverse strand, counting down.
GGAGGGAGTGGTCAAGACATTCACTGCGGAATTCAGATGGCGTGGCGAACTATTAGTTCCACCCATGGATTACGTATCAGTGATGATATAGCTACTGACCTCCTCCCCGCCTTTAGGGCGAGGTTTGCCGTTCGTTTTATCATTCATTATGGTGGAGAAGGTTGAGTAGCACAATCCATTTCTAAATAGGTAATCGCTGGGCTCCGCCTCACTTATAACCCGAGACCCCTATGAGTGCTGGTTAGTCCAGCCTTGCTATACGTGTGGCAATACAAACTGGCATATGGGTTCCCATGAATTTATCTAGGTCACTCGCTTATCCTGAGAACCGTCTTTATATCTTCATGGGTCCAAGTATATGCCTCGCCATAGTTATCTAATGTGGATGTCTTAGTTATTAGTTTATTTAGCCAGTTACCATGAACGGCCTTGCTTTTAACCATGTGTTGAAGACCGGTCTCGAAGTGTTTTATGGATGCATTCACTGAACCAATTATTGCCTTATTATTAAGCACTGCATCTGTTAGAAGGGATCCCACATCATGCGCCTCGCCTCCCTGGGGATAAACTCCAAGGAGAACCATGACTCCACCAGCTGCCAAGTGCTTTATTGATTCCATGGCAACGCTAATTGCGCCCGTGGCTTCCACAACTAAATCAAATTCCCCCTCTATCTTATCAGTTAATGTATCGATATACTTGCTTCCCAGCTCCTGCGCCAGCCTAGCCTTTAAACTATCAATGGGTCGAGTTGCCGCAGTAACTGTCTTCAGCCCCATTAATCTAAGGACCATGGTTGCTAGAAGACCTATGGGTCCAGCCCCCATCACTAATGCAGTTGAGGGATGCCAATCAAATCTGGATTCGCCTACCCGCATTGCTACATCTATGCCCTTCTCCACAACTGAAAGCGGCTCCGTGAGGACCGCTACATCCATTACTTCCTTCGGAACCTTGACCAAGTACCTCGAGTTAGTGACCGAGAACTCGGCTGCGTGTCCATGGAGTCCCCATATGCCGTGCTCCACGTAGTGACCCATGGGGCAGTAATCAACGGGTAGATCACAATTCACGGGCCGCCTAACGGTTGGCACCACTGCTTCCCCCTCAGAGATAGAATCTACGCCGTCCCCAATCGCCTCGACTCTCGCTAATGCCTCGTGTCCAAGTATTAGAAATTGGGAACCATCCGGTGCCTTACCGTATTTCCCCTCTATTATCTCCTTATCAGTGCCGCATATGCCTATTTGCAGCGGCCTCAGCAGAACCTCGCCCTGCGCTTTGGGGTTGGCTTATCAACATCACGTAAGCGTATTGAATTGGGCACGCCTGGAACAACAGTTACCGCCTTCATGGATGAGGAGTTAGAGAGAACTTAATAAAGCGTTTGGTTTAAGTCGCCTAAATGGAATTCAAGCAATCAATAGTGGTTAGGGTGGATCTAAAGATGAGTTGCGGCAAGATGATTGCCCAAGGCGCCCATGCATCCGTAACATCGCTTATGGAAACAATGAAGAGACGCAGGGAATGGGTTGATGAGTGGATTAACCAAGGTCAAAAGAAAGTAGTATTAGAGGTGCAGTCGCTGGAGGAATTGATGCAACTAGCAAACAAGTCAGCCTCACTTGGATTACCACATGCAATTATAGCGGATGCAGGACTAACAGAACTTGCGCCAGGCACAGTAACTGCTCTAGGCATAGGGCCTGCTCCCCGTGAATTAATTGATAAAGTAACTGGGAGTCTCCGCCTCCTCAAGTGATTGCTAATTTAATCAATTTGAGCTTAAAATCACCAAGCAATAAGGCAAGCGGCAACCCCATCCCCTTTAGGGCTGGATCCTTTTCATGCTAATAAATGATGATTTTATATTCGTTTATGTTTAACTAATTTTGTATAGAAGCTTAATGTAATAACATCTTGCTGGGAAAAATTACGGAATGAAGAGCCGCAAGAAGGCTTTGCTTTATCCAAGGCGTGAAAAGCTAATGGGCGAGTTAAGCGGAGAGGACGGTGGAGTTAAGGGTATAATTACTCATCGCTCAGGTAAATGATTCTTCTTCATTGTAATATTATTGTTTAACGACTTGTTAATAGCTTTAAAAAGGGCTAATGCTTCTTTTCACTCATGTCCAGCGACTTTGATGAGGAGGAAAAAAACGAGGAATTAGAGGAGGCTGAGGAGCAGCCTGAGGAAGAGATGGAGGCTGAGGTTGGGGGGAAGGGATCATTAAGCGGCGAGGGCGGGGTTTACTCTCTTCTCTTTCCTAAGGGCAAGGATGTTAGGTATGTTTTTTCAGCGATGGCAACCATGTTAAAGGATGCCGCGTTTAGCTTGGGGCCTGATGGGGTTAAGCTAAGGGCAATGGATAGTTCTAAGGTATCTATTATAATGCTTGATATACCCTCCTCCAGCCTTGATGAGGTAAACATAGGAGAGGAGATCAAGGTTGGCATATCGTTTGATGTCCTTAGAAAGATAATGAGGAGGATCAGTTCCAGGGATAAGGTTGAGTTTATAGTGGATAAGCCTCAGGGGAAGCTTCATGTGGTTATTTATACGAAGAAGGGGAAAGAGGGGGGAATGTACCGCAAATTCAGCTTATCCTTAATTGACGTATCCATGGAGGATGTGCCAGAGCCTAATCTCGAGTATCCAATAAGGATAACGGCCGACTTAGATTCCATGCTTGATATAATAGCTGCTGCTAACGATATAAGTGATATTGTTTCATTCGCTGCGGCAGCGAATCAATTCATCATTCGCGCCGAGGGGGAGGGAGGCAAAGCGATTGAATCAATATATCAAAGCACTGATGAGTTATTTCATGAATATGTGGTCAATACGGAGGGCTCGGCATCTTACTCGGCAAAGCAGATACTTGGATTCATGTCGCAAATGAGGCAGATATGTGATGCAGTAACTATGGAATTCGCCACTGATAAGCCTCTTAAGTTAACGTTCAACTTTTCGACGGGTTCACTATTGCTTTATTTACTGCAGAGGACATGACTATTAAGGGATGGCGGGTTCTCGCATTTTATGGCTTGTTTTTGAGTTACCCCCATCTTCACCGGCATTAGATTTAGGAGCGGCAATGGATATCTATTACCTCAAAACAGGGAGCGGTTCAGGTAACGAGTGCAAAGGGCTTCGGGAAAACTTCTAGGCTTGTTGCTTCAGCAAGTGCTTATTATTTTATTATTTTTTAATCGCGGCTTCTATTTATTTCCATGTTCCTTTAACTACCCATACGGGTTCTTCCGGGTTAAAGTATTCGGGGCCGGATGCCTTTAGATTTTCCAGTAATTTCTCATTAACGGTGACTCCAATGCCTGGCCTTGATGGCACTTCATAGTGGCCATTTATGACTGGAGTTTCATTATTTACGAGGTCTCGCTTCCATTGAGGCCAGAAGTCATAGAATGATTCCTGTATTAAGAAGTTGGGTATGGCTGCATCTAGTTGTATGGTTACGGCGTTCTGGATGGGGCCAAAGGCGTTGTGGAATGCGACCTCAACTCCATATGCCTCAGCTAATGCAACTACCTTTCGAGCCCCCGTTACACCCCCTATATTGGTTATATCGGGTTGAATGAAATCTAGTAATCCGGCCTCTAAATAAGTTAATGCATCCTTTAGGCTAATGAGTCTCTCTCCTAGGGCCACCTTAACCCTAGTTGCTGACCTATATTTCGCCAATCCATCCAAGTCCTCTGGATGAACTGGTTCCTCCATGAATAACGNATTAAAGTTGCTCAGGGTCTCTGCTATCGATATTGCTGAATTAGGATTAAACCTGCCATGATGCTCTATCATTATGTCAACCCCATCGCCCACGACATCCCTAACAGCCTTAACCCTTGCCCTGGCCTCTTCTAATCCCCGTTGATCTATCCAGTCGAAGTATTTACCAAAGGGATCAAACTTAAGCCCAGTATAGCCCATTGAAACCACTTTCCTAGCTTTCTCAGCGAAGTCAGCCGGCGTCACTGCATCATCATACCACCCATTGGCGTATGCCCTAACTCTATCTCTACTGCGTCCACCCAATAATTCATGAAGTGGCGCACCCAATTCTCGACCTATTATATCCCATGAAGCAATATCTATCGCGCTAGCGGCTGTGGTTGACTCAAATGACCTAGCCATGTAGAAATCATGCTTATACCACTCCCTTAGGTTGGCCTCTACATTATGAGGATCACGCCCAATATAGACCCTCGCCGCTTCCTTAATGGCCTCGACCACAGGCCCCACCCTAAGCGTTGGTACAGCCTCGCCCCAACCAACCGCGCCGCTTGACGTAGTCACCTTAACTATAATGGATACGCCGGCCCAAGTTGCGGCCGTTGGATTTTTTTCGCCTATAATGAATGTATCTATATTGGATATAGTCTCCGTCATGTTAGGCAAATATGCATGGGTAAATTAAATGTTGTGCTCATCGTCGACTTGTAGTCCCCACCGCCCTAATGCCAAGGAATAGTAAATCCCCATACTTAACATGAGGTAAAGGCTAGAAACCATTNTGCGGTCTCTAGCATTCTTTGCCGCCGTCTTCTTTCCCAGCGAGTAGGGTTCCCCGGTTTTTAAGGGGTTACATTCATTCATGAAGGGCGTCCTCCCTTCTCCCCCTTTATCTCCTGGAATTATGAGGATGAGTCGCATCATCTCCATTATGCTGATTAGGATGGAACTAAACCAAATGGATAATGCTACATTAACCCCAAGGTGGGCTCTCCTCTTTCNCTCTCAAATATCGGCGGGAAAAACAGGAACCATAATAACTTAAATCCCTGGAGGGGAATCATTCAAGGTGGGATCAATCTTCTTCTGGCCTTTCTATGGAGCGCATCATTTAGTCGCCGAATTTGTTTTTCTTTTCTCTCCTTTTGTAAAAGAATATGCTCTTTTAGGCTCCAGAGGTTGGGGCCGGCGTCTCACTGGGATTGGTTATGAGTGCTGGGTTTAATTAGGTAGGTTCCCCTCTGATTATATGGTAAGGATAGCTATAGCCACCGACGATGATAAGACGATCAGCAAGGGTCATTTCGCCCACGCTCGCAAGTACCTAATCTATGACGTTGATTCAAATGGACTTAATAGGGTTGAGTCACGTAATAATCCATTGGGTAATTTGCCTGATGCCGATGATCCAAGCCAAGTTAAGGCATATGTGGAACAATTAGGGATACCAATACATGGCTTATCGAAGTATGAGTGGCTTCGCAAAAATGTGTTAAGCGATGTAGATGCGATTATAGCAAGCGGTGCATGTCAAACAAGTTTCAATTATTTCACATCTGAGGGCGTTCAAGTATTGTTCGTGGAGCCCGGTGTATCTGTTGAGGATTTATTATCTCAAATAGTGCTCGCCAGTGATGAATCGGATTCCAATGATGTTGATTCACGGAACGAGAATTGGGGAACCGATAAGGATTAGCAGATTCGTTCTCCGACCAATTCATCACTCGCCTTATCTATTGTGGCTACGGCTGGTTTCCCCTTCTCGCCGCATGTGGCTAGTATCATTCCTTGGCTCTCTATTCCAAATATTTTCCTCGGCTCTAAATTAGTTATCACTATTACATACTTTCCCCTCATCTCTTCCGGTTGATAATACTCGGCTAACCCAGTTACTATTTGCCTCTTCTCCGTGCCTAGATCAATTATTAGCTTAAGGAGCCGCTTGCTCTCCGGTATGCGTTCGCTCTCGATTACTTTCCCAACTCGAAGATCCATCTTCATGAATTCCTCGTGACTTATCATGGCTCCTCAATAATTGAAGAGGTTTTTATCCTTAACCATTCGTGAATAGTGGACTATGGATAGGAATTAGTTTGTATAAATTGATCCAGATTATTCCGCGTCCGATCCTTAATGCCTAGATTATTGCATTATTGTGCTTGCGCTATTTTATCGAGTAGTTGTATTCTCTTTGCTGGATGTGGGTGATCGCTTAATATATCATCCCATGGCGTCGGCTTGTAATTCCGCCAATAATCTATTAACTCATCAACGTCTGCATCGCTTGCCTCCCTGCTTATCTTATCATCGGCGGGGGCAAAAAACAGCATCTTAACCATATTATTGGTGGGGGACTTCTTGATTTTAGCTATAGTGCGCGGATCCATGTATAGCACTATCTTGGCCAGGGCGCGTTGTAGATTCTTTGCGGCATTCGGTATAGTTAATGCGGAGTTAACGTCGGCATATGCCTCTCTCAATCTATTGACATATAGCAAAACAAACTGAAATAGAAAGCTCACGCCAAGCAGGGCCACCCCAATAAGCAGCATGCTTCCATTATTTCCCCTCTCGCCCCATGCGCCTCCCCACATTCCGCTCCACATTAATGAGTAACCAAGCCAGTAAATAAGCGCGGGGATGAGGCCTATGGCCATTAGGAACTCCACATCCCTATGCCTGAGGTGCCCCAACTCATGTCCAAGCACTGCGGCCAACTCATCTTTATTTAGTATCTTAAGTGCAGGTCGAGTTATGGCAACACGCTTGCCGGCTATCGGGCTTCCATAGGCAAACGCATTTGGGAATGGGGCCTCAGCAATATATACCTTGGGCGGCTTGGAGAATCCATTGGCCTTAGCCACCTCATCAACTACATCAACTACCCAACCATAGCTTGGGTCATCCGGCGTTATTTCGTGCGCCCTATACGCAGCATTTATCATGTATGGCCCAAATAACCATTGTGCTATGTTGATTATTAAGACAAGTATTAGCATGCCGCTTATCAAATCTATTCCAAGAGCTAGGCTTCCCCCGCTCAATAATTCGGCTATGCCTACCAGCACGGCAATTGATAGGAGCACTATTGTTATGGCGCTTAACCCCATTACTAATCTAAGTTTAATTAATTCCCAATTCATATGGGTCGATTCGATTGAGGTTTTAAAAACCTTACTCATTACTCGCCGGGAAATTGTTTACCTTAATATGGGAATGCCGAGTTTCGCCCCTTCAGTAAGAGGAACATAATATGGTTTCGTAATTGGGATACCATTAAGTTACTTGACCTAATTATAAGTTGGGCACATGGCGATGCATGGCTGGGCATTCAAGAGTTTATGAGCTGAAAGAGNTTTGATCAGTCCGTCGCCAGTTCCTCATCCCTCAGCCGTAATGTAAGTCATCACGTTCCCCCAGGACTTTCTCCAGCTTATTAATGTAATGCACCTTCTCTTTCTCCTCATAATTATCTCCGAGCCTAATCATGCCTAGCCTTATGTGATCCACAGGCCTTAAATCCTCCATTGTTGCCGGTATTATTACCACGGCCTTGCTGCTTTCATAATATATCTTCTTCAGCATGCCCAGCGACACTAAGTAACCATCCGGGTCCTCCAGTGCAATGAGTAACCCGTTCTCCCAATTAATTGGCAGTATTGCTACCTCTACTCCAGGCATAGCCTTGACCACTAATTCCTTCACAGCTGGAGACAGCATTATTGCCTTCTTACCGAACTGTTCCCCATAGACTATTGGCATTTTAAGGTACTTGGATGCCAGTGACCTAATGTTGGCATCAAATGGTACACCCCCAGAAAGCGGCAGGTTAAGTATTGGCTTCTCCGATAAATTAATGGTGGCCGACTTAGCCGGCATGAGGTACTTGCCGTAACCCATCTCCCTATGTAGCCTTCTATCCTCTCTCGTCTTTATCGCTAAGGGCGGCGCATTCAGGAGAATTGGGTTGAAGCCATTTTTCTTAACTTGATTCACGAGTTCCTCTTCCTCTCCTTTTTGAATTATTACCACGTAGTCTGGGCTTAGTTTCGATAACATGGATAGCTTATACTGGATTGCCGTTGCTTCGGTGATCCATCCATCCGTGTTTATTATAGTGGTATTGACGCCCTCATGCATCTCCAGGTAATCAACTAACTTAGCGACTCCATTAACCGCTTCTTGCCATGTATGTTCAAGGCTAGTCGTCCTTAGGAACACCATTTTTAGAGGGGGAAGCATGCTTAAATGAGTGACCGGCTTACTTGACTTAGCGCATGCTATAGTTGTGGGTGGACCCAGATCATTTTGACCTGGATCTGCATCGATGACTCCAGCCACATTTCCAGCGCTAACCGCCTTATTCATTGCCATTATTGTGAACGTAGTCTTACCGACATCCATCATGCCTAAAACCACCACTCTCTTTCCCTTCCTCATTATTGACTCGGCGGCCATCGCCCACGACTCCAGCACTTCCTCCCCGGGCTCCGCATTCTCGACCTTGCCCTCCGGTCCAAGCGTCACATCTAGTTGAGTTAGTTCAAGCGCCTTAACAGCCACCTTCCTGGTCCTAAGGATTGTGAGTCTGGATCCAGCGCTGTAAATGGTTCCCAACGCATATATGGAGCCCCTCAATACCTTAACATTAGCTGGTCCCTCTATGCGAATAATTGAGCCGGACTCCAGATTTACCGTATCCACATCGTTATTGCGATACATATTTTTTAAAGATGCCGTTATGGGAAGAGTGAGCTACCCCGCCCTTAAGGG
>LOBW01000001.1 GCA_001516585.1 Thermocladium sp. ECH_B | reverse complement strand
CGATCGGTTTCCCCTCATAATCCTCGATTATAATGTTGGCGAGCTCATGAGCAACCGTGGAGTTATGTATCACCACATCAATCCCGAGGTCCCTCGTTAAGCCGTAGTAAGTGGGATTAATGCTGCCCAGCACCGCCGTCTCATTATCTATTATGAAGACCTTTGAGTGCGTGAAATCATAGCCATACATGAAGCGAACCCTGGCCCCCGATGAATTAAGCTCATTAATTATGGCGTCCTCACTGCTCGGCACGCCGCCATACACGTTCCCCGAGAGGACTATCATTACTTCAACGCCGCGCCTCGATGCATTGATCAATTCATTGGCGAGGGGCCAATAAGTGAACTCATAGGCCTCCACGTATATCGATGAATTGGCTGAGTTGATTAACCTAAGAAGGTAACTCGCATTGCTTGGCCCGATCAATAGGCTTAATTGATTGTCATTAATGGAGATGAAGCAATTGGATTGAGCGGCGGCAATTGAGGTGATCGCCGCCATCATTATCATAATGATGATTGGGATTATCTTCATAATTGATCAAGGATTAAGTTTTTCCATCCACGCACTTAACTATGCCGTTAATGGTGTCCTGCGCTATTCTCTTAATCATGGAATCCATGTCCACGAATCGAGCCATCATTGAGAATAATCGCCCCAACTCGGCCTCAGCCGCCCAATCAATTATCGATGAGTCCCCCGCCTGCCTCACGGATAGGTCAAGGGTTATTCCCAAGTTGCTTCCAACCGCCCTCCCCTTTATCAAGTACCTAATGCTTGACTCGAGCGGCATTACCTGTATCTCCGTGTTAGCTGTGACTCGCCTAAGCTCGGCTATGGGCACCTCATCCCCCAACTCAACCCTGAACACTACCTTTGCCTTCCCGCCCTCCACCGAGTAGGAAACCACGTTTGGTATACATGGAGCAACCCGCTCCAGGTCGACGAGGAATTTCCTGACCTCATTTATCGGCTTGCTCACGTTAAATGAGCCGCTGTACCTCAATGTGCTTGGCATGCGCATCACCACCCTAATCGGGCCCGCCCCTCGCGCGAGTACTCGCTCAGTATGGATGCGTATGCCGCTATTCTTCCGTACTCGTCATCGAGGCTATTGGCCAAGGCCCTAATCGTTGACCTAATGAAGGGGGATGCCTTCTCGGCATAAGCGTAGGGATCGCTGGGTAACTTATACTCCTTGGTTCTTGATGGCTTGCTTGACCCAAGCATGCCGGCAACCACGTCGCCCACCATTTCCCCCACTAATCTACCCGTCGTGAATTTCCCGCCTATTATGGACACCATGTTGCTGGGGCTCTCATGCCTCACCACGGCGAAGTCCCTCGTTGCTTCCCGTGCATCGACGCCCTTCATCTTGATTAATGGCCTCACCGCCGCATATGATCTAAGAACCTTGGTTCTCGCGATGGCCGGAATCATGGCCGCCGCCTCCCTAGTTATTAGGCCCACATCCTCATCGCTTATCTCAACATTATCGGGGTCCTCCACTATGAGCGCCGTTGTTCCAGCTATTGAACGGGCGCCATATGGTAGAACTATATCCCCATCGCTGGGGGGCCTCAACCTATTTATTACTCTATGATTGAGGAGCCTCTCGTACACGACCATGACGCCCATGGTTGCCATCACGTCGACGCTTATGCCGGCCATAGATGCAATGCGGGAAGCCCATGGACCCGCGGCATTAATCACGATCCTAGCCCCAATCCTCTTGGTTTCCCCGCGCACGTTATCCCTCACAACTAGTTCAGTCACGGCGTCGCCGACCACGTTGATGCCGATTACCTCCGCGTCCTGAATTATCAATGCGCCCTCATCATGGGCAGCCATGGCCACGCCACTCATGAGTTCCCTAGCCTTAACCACCTTATCGGGAACGCTTATCACTAGCTTGGCTTGGGGGGATAGGAAGGGCTCCTCCCTCAGCACCTCGCCCACGTTCTCCTCCCTATAATTAATGCCGGTCGCCCTGAGGGCCCTAGTGAATTCATCCACATAATTAAGGTCCTCCTCGCTTATCGCAACGAAGAGCCCCCCGGTATTTATGACGTGGCTAGGCGCTATTTTGCTGAGGGTCTCATTCTCCCTTATGCACTCCATGGCCGCCTTGGGATCGGAGACAGCGTACCTAGCCCCACTGTGTAGGAGGCCATGCATTCTATCGCTGGTGCCGCCCCCAATTGCCCCTCGCTCCAGTAGTGCGACGCTGAATCCGCGCAGCGATAAATCCAGTGCAGTGAATAATCCATTGATTCCACCCCCTATGATTACGGCATCTAGATTACTTGCTTCGCTTCTCATTTCACAATGCTCTGGTGACCAGTATTTATGTATTAAATATTGGGCATCGCGCAATAACTTAAAACTAAATGCCTGGGCATTGCTTCGATGAGGATAACCCAATTATTGCCCCTCTGGTTCCTCCTGTTCACAATAGGGTTTGGATGGTTCCTCCTGGCCCCCCTTGTCCCAGCACTATCATCCATATTCAACATAAGCATAGGCGCCGTCATATTCATGATCTCCGAGTACGGCTTAACGATGGTTATTCTAGGCATATTGGCGGGCTGGTTATCGGCTAGGCTAACAATACGGCGAGTCCTAATCACATCAGCCGCACTCTCAATGATTGGATTAATGGGTAGGGCCTTTGCCGGCGATTACTCCTCGTTCCTACTGCTACAAACAGTGGCGGCAGCGGCTTATCCATTATCCCTAGCCCCAATAGGGGCCGTGGCCCAGGCGGTCTACAGCGAGCGGAGCCACACAATAGTGGGGGCAAGCGTTGGCATCCTCTTCCTCGGGATGGCTATGGGCTCCCTCCTGGGTCCCCACATGTTCCTGGCCTGGGGACTACGCGGCTCTCTATACGTCTCCGGCGCATTATCCATAATTGCCCTTGCATGGATGATCATGGGTTCAAGGAATTACCCGGCCAAGTACAGCAGATCATTAAGAGGCGTGTTCCAGGTGGGTATGCTGAAGAATTGGTACATTGGATTCACGGTNGCCTCCTTATCAGTCATGTTCAGCTCAATAGCAAGCACGATGCTTGCCCATAATGGCTTACCCATAAGCNATGCGTTAACGTATGGCGGCGAGTTCGGGGGCTTGNCNTTCCTCGGCTCAGCCCTGGGCGCAATAATTCTNCCNACGCTCTTTGAGTACATAAATAAGGTGAGNCTAGGCCTAGTGCTGACTAGCCTCCTCTCCCTCGCATCAGCCGCATTGCTTAGCTACTACCTGGCATACACGGCCCAAGTGCTGCTCCTCTCAATTCTATTCTTCATATTCGGCTTCGTCGGCAACGCGTTCTGGTCAATGGCGCTCGCATCAGTTACAAGCTACGTTAAGGACCCGGCCAGGGCCGGCCTCGCCACATCAATGTACAGCGTAGCCACTAACCTAGGCGTCACGTTCATACCGTCGCTCCTCGGCTCAATGTTTCCCACGCATCAATTCATTTCCATAACGATAGTATCAACCATGATGCTGCTGGCACTCGTTGCATCTATATTCCTAAAAACAAGCTAATTGACCTCCTCCCCGCCCTAGAAGGGGCGAGGTTTGCCGTTCGTTTTATCACATCCTTATCGTTTCCACCCTTCTGTGCACAGTCCCGCGTGGGAGACCATATAGGGATATAAAGTAAATACGAGAACATTTCTATTGACATAAAGAAGATTCAGTCCCTGGATTTAATCAATATTAGAATGCCATCAAGGAATAGAAACATTATCTTCACTTGGAAGGATCGGCCTTGAATACATAAGTTAGTTACTTAGTTCAAGGAATCTCGCCGATCATAGTCCTTAAGGCTCCAGATTTATAATTCAGGGATTCCACGCCTATGGGCGTGGGGAGCCACGTATTAGTGATTGACCAGGGAACAAGCAGTACAAGGGCCAGCATAATAGATTCTGGGGGGAACATGATTGGGTGGAGCAGTAGGGAGCATTCCCAAATATATCCGCGGCCTTCATGGGTTGAGCATGATCCCCTGGAGATCTGGAGCAACGTTAAGATAACGATCAAGGAAGCAATTACGAACAGCGGAATAGATCCCAAGCAATTAGCCGCGATAGGCGTCACGAATCAAAGGGAAACAATAGTGGCCTGGAGCCCCATAACAGGATTACCGCTTCACAACGCGATAGTTTGGCAGGATAAGCGCACGACTAGCCTAGTTGAGTCGCTGCCTCGCAATGATATAATCAGTAAGACGGGGCTAGTGCCGGACTCATACTTTAGTGGACCAAAGATACAGTGGCTGCTGAGCAACGTGCCTGGGCTACGTGATAAGGCGCGGAGGGGCGAGGCATTGTTTGGGACAATCGATTCATGGATAACGTGGAACTTGACGAGGGGCGGCAGGGAATTAATTAATGCGAGGGGCGGCGCGCACGTCACGGATTACAGCAATGCCTCCAGGACTATGTTGTTCAATATACGCCTGCTTGATTGGGATCCCGAGCTGCTCGAGGTCATGGGATCAATTTATTCGGATTCACTGCCTCTCCCCTTGCCCAGCAGTCATTACTTGTTTGGATACACGGGGCCCGATGTGACTAAGTTAATTGGAGCCGAGGTGCCTGTCACAGGGATGGTGGGCGATCAACAAGCCGCTTTATTTGGGCAAGCTGGATTTAGGCGGGGAAGCATTAAGGCAACATATGGAACCGGCACATTCATTTTAATGAATACTGGGGAGGACATCATGGAGCCTAAGAATGGATTACTATCCACGATCTTCTACTCCACTCAGCGGGGATCAGCCTTGTATGCATTGGAGGGAAGCATATTGATCGGGGGAGCAGCGATTCGTTGGGTTATTGATGCAGGCATCGCTAAGTCGATCCGTGAAGTGGAGGAGTTAGCGGGGCAGGTGAGCGGGAATGGGGGAGTCTACTTCGTGCCGGCGCTAAGCGGTTTAGGGGCGCCATACTGGGATCAATACGCGAGGGGAACCATAATTGGATTAACGAGGAGCAGCGACGCGAGGTACTTGGCTAGGGCCGCGCTGGAGGCCGTGGCGTACATGGCGAGGGATGTTCTTGAGTCATTTAGATCCGTGGCTGGAATTAATGGGGATGAATTAAGGGTTGATGGGGGTGCCTCCAGGAATAACTTATTGATGCAGTTCCAAGCCGATATAACTGGCCTAAGAGTGGTGAGGCCCATCAACACGGAGACGACTTCGCTTGGCGCCGCGTACCTCGCTGGATTAGCGGCTGGGCTATGGAGGGACTTAAGCGATGTGGCTGGGCTATGGAGGCCCGAGGCCGTGTTCATTCCAAGAATGCCGCTCACTGAGAGGGAGCAATTATATGGGGCCTGGAAGGCGGCCGTGGCGAGAGCCATGGGTTGGGCCCGGGAGACTCCTTGGGCCTTGTCAAATAATGAATCATGAAAATACCTATTTTTTAGGCCTTATATAGATATATATAATGTTTGTATGGTAAAAAGACAATACTTATAAGCATGTATTTTCCCCTATTTTCCCCGTGAACCGTATGAGTAATCAGACTCACTACCCCAGTAGAGCCACGTATACCGTGGTTTCCGCGCTTGGGTACCTGCTAGATGGTTATGACCTCAGCGTAATAAGCGTCTTCACATTCTCGCTAATAAAGTTCAAGTTCTTCCAGTACAATAGCTTTGAGTTGGCCTTCGTTACTGGAGCAGCGTTGCTTGGCGCAATGTTCGGGGCATTGATCTTCGGGCACTTCTCTGACAGATTGGGCAGGAGGTACCTATACACGTTTGACTTGATCTTCTTCGTGGTATTCGCCGCCCTCAGCGCTGTATCCACCAACATAATTCAAATGATTATTTACAGGTTCTTCGTTGGGTGGGGAGTTGGCGCCGACTACGCACTGAGCCCCGTCTACGCCACGGAGATGTATCCCACTGGAAAGAGGGGCATGGGATACGGCTGGGTCTACACGTTCTGGAGCGTGGGCGCATTCATAGCATTCATGCTTGGCTACATCTTCTACTTGATTGACCCGATATATGGCTGGAGGTGGGCATTAGGAATAGGCGCAGTCATTGCCTTAATCACGATAGTGATGAGGAGCCGCATGCCGGAATCAAGCCGCTGGAGAGTCGCGGTGAAGCCTAATGAGGAGGCCATAGCAGAGGCCAAGAATTTATCACACGCCACTGGCATGCGTGAGGAGGATATAGATAAGCTTGTGGATACCGAGAACAGGAAATTATCACACGTGAGGCCCGGATCCTTCCTGGAGCTATTCAGGGGCGAGTACCTCAAGAGAACGGCGGTGGTTTGGGTGCAGTGGATCCTCTATGATATTGGATCCTATGGATTCGGCCTTTACGCTCCATCTATAATATCAATGCTCGGCTTCACGGGCGCCTCCTCCATATTAATGTCGGCCCTGCTATATATACCGGGCGCATTGGGCGCAATGGGCGCCGCATTCCTAAATGATAGGTGGGGCCGCCGCCTCCTGCAATTGCTCGGCTTCGGCTTCGCCACGCTGGGAATGGTTCTCGTGGCGCTTGGCGCCTTAATAGGCGGCTTAGTGGCCATGGTTATAGGAACAATAGGATTAATACTTTGGTACGGCATGGGGAACCTGGGTCCCGGGAACACCATGGGTCTCTACGCCATAGAATTATTCCCCACGAAGCTTAGATCCACCTCAATGGGCGGCGCCACGGCAATAACTAGGCTAGTGTCATTCTTCAGCGCATTCGAGTTCCCATACATAGCATTAACCCTAGGGAAATTAACGTTCTTCGAGTTCCTTGCGGCAATAACTGCGGCAGCCTTCGTATTCACCATATTCTTCACTCCGGAGACCAAGGGAATATCGCTTGAGGAAATATCCGTGGCCAAGTACGAGGGGCCAAGCCTGAGACCAAGGCTTAAGTTGGAGACGGAGAGGAAAGAGGAAGAAGAAACAAAATAATTATAAACAAAGATAGGTAAAAATGTTTATTTCATCTTCTTGCGCTTCTAGTTGTGGTTATAAAACGAACAACAAACCTCGCCCCTTTAGGGGCGGGGTAAGGTTTAAAAGCCTCTTACTATCCCTCTTTAGGATGTCTTCCCCCGGTCAATTTTTAGAGAGTGGGGGGCGGGGGCCGACTTCCCCCGCAATACCGGGAGAGGACATCAAAGAAATCGAATTCAAGAATAGAAGGACTACTAACGTGGTTCGCCTCCTACCAAATGGCTTCCAAGAAAGGAAGCTGAGGAGGCTAGCCGACACCTCGGCCAAGTTGTTTAACGAGGTTAATTATGAGAGGAGGCAGCAATTCTTCCGCGGTGAAAAAGTGGACTTCGAGGGGACTTGGGGCAAATGCTACGAGAAGTATAAGGAAGAACTAGGGGTTAACGCGCAAGCAGTCATGCAGAAGAATAATGAGGCATGGAACTCATTCTTCTCCCTATTGAGGTTGAGGAAGGAAAACAAACTACCACCCCACATGAACCGCGTTTCGCCGCCAAGTTATTGGAAGGATGGGGAGACTGGAGGGAGGAAACTCCTCCTAGTCGTGAGACAAGATAGGTATGTCGTGGATGAACAGAATCACATCATTCTCAAGGACTTCGGCCTAGAAATCAATTTTACGGGTAGATTAAGGTGGCACGGCAAGCAAGGTAGGCTGGAGATATACTATGATGAGGTTGGAAATGCTTGGTATGCCTCAATCCCCGTGGAGGTGGGCGTTGAGGAAACCAAAACGGGAAGGAGGAGCAAGCATATCCTTCGCGGCGAAAGAAAGAGCATTCATTGAAGCCATTTTGCCCCCCTTTGGTGATTTAACTTAGATCTAGGCATCAATGTCTTGGCGAGCGTGGTGATCGATGATGGTTCTTGGCTTCTTTATAAGGGGGTTAGAACTAAGGAGGACTACTTCTACCTACAAAACAAGATAGCTGAGGCACAATCCTTGTCAGACAAGATGAAGAACCTAGAGGAGTATGAGGCGTATCATGAGCTTAATAGGGAGGGGAGGAGGTTGCACAGGAAATTAGCCAGGAGGCTTCTTCACCTATATAGGAACTTCGCCTCCCACCTAATGAGGGAGTTACATGAGCGAGGCGTCTCAACCATCTACTTGGGGTATCCCTTCAACATCGCCCAAGAGAAAGGGTAATAAGTTCACGGTGAACATGTGGTCTTATCGTGAGTTGATGAATATCATTGAGTTGAAGGCCCAAGAATACGGTATGAGGGTGTTTGAGGTCATTGAGTATAATACCTCACGTATCTGTGCTTATCATGGCGTTCAAGTCGAGAGGGGGCCGAGAGGCGTAGTTAATTGCCCTAAAGGTCATAAACTGCACAGTGACTTGAATGGTGCTTTAAATATCTTGAAGAAGGCTACCGGCATAGTGATCTCAGCAATAAAGAGGCCTTTGTCGTTTATCGTGGATCATAATCGAGTAGCGCCCATTAAAGGGGCGTAACCCTCTAGACCTCGGGGAACCCTCGCCCTAAAGGCGGGGAGGAGGTCAGTTATGTTTCTGTCTCTTTAGAGACGCAATATTTTTTATGGTGGGATAAATATAGGCGTGCAATGTTTATAGTGGTGAAAATAGGGGGCTCCGTGATACGTAGAGACATGGATGCCGTGGTTAAGGAGTTACCTGAATTAATTAGGGCCGGCCACTCATTGATCCTGATTCATGGCGGTGGCTTCCTAGTCAATGAATTAATGAATAGGATGGGGTTAACTCCGCGATTCATCACTAGCCCCAGCGGCGTGGTGAGCCGCTACACTGATCTGGAGACTCTTGGGGTTTACGTGATGGCCATGATGAGGATAAATAAGGAGCTCGCCTCCAAGCTTCAGCGAGTCGGGGTTAATGCAATGGGGTTAAGTGGGATTGATGGCGCTTTACTTCTGGCTAGGAGGAAGGATAAGTTGATTATGGTGGATGAGAGGGGGCGGCAGCGGGTCATTGATGGCGGCTACACAGGCAAAATATCGTCGATAAACGCGGATTTATTGAAATCATTGATGGGCGGCGGCATTGTTCCCCTGATTGCTCCGATAGCCATGGATGGCGACACGGGGGATCCATTGAATGTGGATAGCGATCAAGTGCTTGAGGCGATCTCATCACGGATGAGGCCCGATTACTCAATTATTTTAACTGATGTGGATGGAGTGTTAATTAATGGTTCCCCGCTTCCCAGAGTTGATCCAGGGAATGACTCTCTCCTCTCTATTGGGGAGGTAAGCGGCGGAATGAGGAGGAAGCTCCGCATGGCTATGCAGCTCGGCAGCGGCGGCGTTAGGGTCATAATATCTAGTGGACTCAGGGAGNCGCCGATATCCTCGGCTATAAGCGGCGCAGGCACGCATATTTATTGACCATATATAATGGATGCCCATATATATCATTGGCAATTGCTACGCAATATTTAAATAATAACGGCGGGAATATATAGAGATGCCGACCAACATTGCGTGCCAGGTATGTGGTGGGGACGTGCCCATTCCTGACGATGCATTGGATGGCGAATTAACCTCCTGTCCATCCTGTGGACAGAAGTATCAAGTAGTGATACAAAATAATTCAATACAATTAAAGCTGATAAATGTCGAGGAGGAGGATTGGGGCGAGTAGGTGATTCTCATTGAAACAATACTTTTCTTTCATGACATTATTCGGCAAGACGAGAAACTACTGATTAGGGAATTAAATTACATCAACGCATCGTACAAGCTGATCAATATAGATAATTACTTATTCATGTTCCCGGGCAGCGCCCAACGGGGCCTGGCTTTCCCCAGGACAATTAGCCAACATAAAACGCAGCTGGTGGCTCAATTAANTGAGGCCGTAGGTAATCGCTCCATTANCTCGCTTCGCTCCATAATCATGGGTAACAATAAGGCGGCAACCATGGCCGCGCTATCTAGGCTTAATGTGCCCATACCTCGCTCAATANTTGCGCACCCAGGCATTGCCTCTAGGGAATTGGAATTAAGTTATCCCCTCATCATTAAGCCTGTCCAGGGGTCATGGGGCAGAATGGTTGGCCTAGCCAAGGATCCCCGGGACCTAAGCCTATTAATTAGGCATAGAGCCGAGGAGGGGGGCGCATTTATTCTCCAGGAATTCATAGAGAAGCCGGGAAGAGACATAAGAGTCACGGTGGTTGGAGGCGAGGCGGTGGCAGCCATATATAGGTACTCGCCGGGCAATGATTGGCGCACCAACACGGCTAGGGGAGGCAGGGCCGAAGCGGCTAGGTTGGATCCTGAACTGGAGGAATTAAGCATCCGCTCAACTAATGCCATTGATGCAGTATACGCCGGCGTGGATATAGTGGAGTCAGGGAACGGTTATAAGGTGCTGGAGGTCAATGTTGTGCCGGAATTCAAGAACGTCATGCGGGTCACGGGCATTAATGTGGCGAGGAAAATAGTGGAGCTATTAATGCTGAATGCGAGGAGGGGAGAATGATTAATGATGATGGGAAAATCAAGGCATTGAGGGAGGCCCTCGAGATATACTCGCCCACGGGCCACGAGAATGAGATGGGGAAGTACCTGCTCGACCTATTGTCCAGCATGGGTGCATCCCCGTACATGGATGGGGCCGGCAACGTGATAGCGACACGAGGCAGCGGCTCACCTGTTCTCTGGCTTCACGCTCATATGGATACTGTGCCTGGCTTCATGGAGGTAACAATTAGGGGGGATAAATTAATGGGGAGAGGCGCAAGCGATGATAAGGCTCCCCTAATGGCGATGGCATTCGCCTTCCTGGAGAGCAACATAGCTAGGGGCACGCTGATATTAACGGCGGTGGTGCAGGAGGAGGGCGATAGTGGGGGCACGCTCTTCCTAATTAATGATAAATCATTGCCTCCTCCATCATTCATAATAATAGGTGAACCCACGGGCATCGATAGGATAGTAACTAAGTATAGGGGCAGCACTCGATTACGCGTAGAGGTGAGGACGCGGGGCGGCCATGCCTCTAATCCGGACTTTGATTCCAATGCTATACTGATAGCCATGGATGCGTACAGGAGCTTATCCGAGACCCTTGGAGTTGGCGCTAGGTACGAGGATTACTTGGCGACGCCCACCATGATTAATTGCGGGGACGCGGGCAACGCTATTCCCAGTAAGTGCGAGCTAGTTATAGATGTGAGGATACCGCCCGGCAAGTCCTGCAGCGAATTAAGCCAGGCATTGAGTAAACTAGGATTAGGGAGCGGAGNCTCCATTTCAATGAGTAAATGCACTGAACCAGTTGAGGTTAATGTGGCTAATCCAGCTTCCCGCGCAGTCGCTAGATCCATTATATCGGTGCTTAAGAGGAGGCCCATACTGGCAAGGAAGTGGGGCACGAGCGACATGAATGAATTAATATCGCTCACGAGCAATATGGTTGCCTACGGGCCCGGCGACGGCTCCTTCTCTCACTCAGGCGAGGAGTATGTTCACATAAGCGATTACTTGAATTCCATCAAGGTTTATAGGAGGACCGTGGAGGAATTACTCTCCTGATCGCCCAGGGCGATGCGACCTCCTCCCCGCCCTGAAGGGCGAGGTTTGTCGTTCATTTTATCAAAGAAGTATCCTTGCACGTTATGCTTGAAAGATGGTATTAATATCGATAGGTTAGGCATTTTCCTTAGTGAGCGTCGCCTCCAGCGCGTTGCCCAAGTGATCTATGTCCTCCTCATTTATGCAGAATGGAGGGAGAAGCCGAATAGTGGATCCCCCGCCCACTGTGCTCGCGAGCACCCCAAGCCTCATTAATTCATTCACGTGGGGATCCCCCCTACCGCGAAGCTCTATTCCAAGCATTAATCCCATTCCCTTTATTCTAAGTATTGCTCTGGTCTTGATTTCCTCCAGCCTCCTCAACAGCTTCTTCCCAGCTTCAGCGGCTTTCTGAGGCACATCCTCCTCAATCAATACATTTACCCCAGCGGCGGCGGCAGCCATTACTAATGGATTGCCGGCGAACGTGCTTCCATGCTCGCCCGGCTCAAAGACATCGCCGAACCCCGACTTAACAACCGCGACGCCTATGGGTAATCCCCCCGCTATTGATTTGCCCGCAGTGAATATATCCGGTTCAACTCCAAGTCCCTGAAAGGTCCAAGTCCACCCAGTTCTCCCGAAGCCCGTCTGTATCTCATCCATTATTAGGAGAACCCCCTTCTCGCTCGTCACTTGCCGTAGGGCCCTCATGAATTCCGGCTTAGCTGGATTAATTCCCCCCTCGCCCTGTATGGGTTCCACTATCACTGCCGCCAAGTCCTCCGTGATTAACTTATCCACTTGATTAATCGCGTTGAGGGGAGCGAATCTCACGCTATAGGGTAGAGGCTCAAATGCCTTCCTATATCTCTCATTACCCGTCACAGAGAGGGCGCCAAGGGTTCTCCCGTGGAAAGACCCATTAAACGAGAGAAAAGCGGACTTGCCCGTTATTTTCCTGGCCGCCTTTAACGCCACCTCAACAGCCTCCGCCCCACTGTTTTGTAGAAAAACCTTGCCGAAGCCTGGAATAATTCTACTGAACTTGGTTAGGAACTCCAGCCTTGCCTCGCTGTACATGGTTAATGGAACCGTTATTACCTTGCTTAATTGATTCATCACCGCATTAACTATGCTTGGATTACGGTGGCCCAGGAAGGCGACCCCGAACCCAGTATGGGCATCAAGGTACTTATTCCCAGATGAGTCCCACACGTACTGCATGAATCCGCGGCTAATGCTTATGGGCTTCTTAACGTAGTACTTAGCCATGAGTGAGTCCTCAAGGTATTGATCATCGCTCAATGGACTCACCTCTTCACCGCGTTAATTACGTGATTAACCAGTAATCCAGGTATATCGACCCCAGTGGCATGCATTAATCCCCTGAACTCCGGAACCGCATTAACCTCATTAATCAGCAACTCATCGCTCGCCAGGAAATCCACTCCAGCATACTCCAAGCCGAGCAGCTCCACCGCCTTAGCGGCTAGTTCCCCCATGATTGGATCAATCCTCACGGCCTCGGCCCTGCCTCCCCTAGCAACATTGCTTCTCCAATCCCCATTGGGCGGCCTCCTCCTCATGCCGGCGACCGCCTCGCCCCCAATCACGAATACCCTGTAATCAGTTCCATCCCCAATGAGTGGTTGAAGCAGGGCTGGACGAGCGTGGGGATCCATGGCTGACCTATGCTTGAGCACCAGCATTAATTCTTCCCTGTTCCTAATCATGCTTGTCATTCTTCCCCACGATCCTTGAATGGGCTTCAATATGGCTGGGTAACTCGCCTCATTGGGTTCTCCATCCATGATTATGGTGCTCGGCGTCACGGGTAATCCGGCCCTGCCCAACATAGCTAGGGTTAATGCTTTGTTCCAAGCGAGCTCCATGGCTTCCCCGTCATTAATTGTGGGAACCCCGTTTATGTTCAGTATCCTAGCGATGAGTATTGCCTTCATGTGGCTCATGGCCCTCATGAGCGTCAGCCCAAATTGACTCCATGAACCAAGGAGATGCATCTCCATGTTATTCATATTCATTGGATTTATGGGGATGCCGCGCCTCGAGAATTCACGCATTATTAGCTTCTCCTCCTGCCTGGCCACGTCGTATATCATTGATATCGTTCCATGCGGATCGCTTCTCCATTAGCATGGGTCCAATATAAATATTTCCAGTTCGAAGTAAGTGAATGGGCGATAAACGTAAATAAATAATGTAGAACCCATGGTGATCATTATTTCAGCAATATTAATTAACTACCTCTATTTACATGTGGTGGGGATATATTGATGGAACGACAATGACCGGAAACTCGGGGGCGGATCTATACCTAGTAATTGATAAGCTGGGCCCGCTTGAGCATCTATTAATAAATGAGTTAAGGAAAAATGAAGTCACGGCGTCCCCACTCCTATTGAGCAATGCAGAGTTGGAGCAAAACAATTATGCGGCCGCGATACTGACTAGCGACGCGATTAGGGCATACGCGGTTTCAGCATTATTCGGGAAGTCAGCTAATCCGCCTAAGTCATATGAATTAACCATGAATAGGCTCCTCCTGTATAGGGAGCTCGGAGATAAGGCTCCAAAATCAGTCGTGGCATTCACGCCGGAGCCCGTGGCCACCATAATTAGGGAGAGGGGTCTCCAATACTTGGGCACATTGAATCCCGCGCTGGGCCTGGATGGAGCGGTCACGGGTTGGGAGGGGGGCAAATCCGTGGCTGAGCACAGGATATATATGGAGAACCCATTTGCGCGGGTGAACGTGGTGATGATGGAGCCGAGGAACGTGATTAAGGCCGTGGTGATCGGCGACAAGTGCTTTAATTGCATTAACTCGGAGGAGTTGGCGATGCTTGCCGCGGAGAAGGCTAGCTGTGTTTTCTGCGAGGTCTTCATTGGGGTCAACGATGGGGCGTCGACCGTGATGGGCATCAATGCATCAATTGAGGTAAGCGCGGACGTGGTTAAGCCATTATCGGAGGCATTAGCTAGGTGGTTACATGAGTAGGAGGGCTTGCGTAATTGGCGCGAGCGGCGTTACTGGAGGCGAGTTGCTTAGGTTATTGGTGAAGCATGAAGGCATTGACATATCGTGCACCACATCGAGGGAGTACGTGGGGGAGTACGTGTTTAGGGTTCATCCTAATTTAAGGGGTAGGCTCGGCATTTCCTTCACTGAGTCAAGCATTGAGGCCGTGCTTAAGCATGATCCCGACGTCGCATTTCTAGCTCTGCCCCACGGCGAGAGCATTAAGTGGGTTCCCAAGCTATTGGAGGCTGGGTTAACCATTATTGATTTATCGGCTGATTTCCGCCTAAGGAGACCCGAGTCCTATATTGAGTGGTATGGATGGAGGGAGGGACACCCGTACCCAGACTTACTGGGGAAGGCCATCTATGGATTGCCGGAGCTGCATAGAGGTGAATTAAGGGGAGCCAAGTTAATAGCTGTTCCGGGATGCATGGCCACCGCCTCTATACTGTCGCTGGCTCCGCCGGCGAAGCTTCACTTGATTGATTTGGGGAGGATAGTGATCGATGTGAAGATATCGAGCTCTGGGGCTGGGTCCCAGGTTTCTCGCTTGGATATGCATCCCTTCAGGACATACGTGGTGAGGCCATATGAGGTGGCTCATCACAGGCATATAGCTGAGATAGAGCAGGAATTAGGGTTGGTGAGCGGCGAGGCGGTGAGGGTTGCCTTTACTCCTCATGCGGTTGACTTAGTGAGGGGAATACTAGCCACTTCCCATGCCTGGCTCAGCAGGGATGTCTCGGAGCCCCTTCTTTGGGGCGCGTATAGGTCGATGTATGGGAATGAGCCATTCATTAGGATAGTTAAGGATAGGGCTGGGTATCAGCGTTACCCCGACGTGAAGTACGTGATTGGGAGCAATGTGGCTGATGTGGGGNTTGAAATAGATAATAGAATGAATAGGTTAATCATTTTCTCGGCCATAGATAACTTGCTAAAGGGCGCCAGCGGCCAGGCGATTCAGGACATGAACATAGCGCTGGGCTTCAACGAGACCGAGGCACTGGACGCGGCGCCGCTGTATCCAGTATAATTGCCTTGTTTTCCGAAATATTTATTAACTATAGTTGCCTCATCAATCCATGGATAATCTGGAACGACGTTGAAAACCGGTAAAAACCCATCCAAAATAATCCTAGCCTACTCGGGCGGCCTCGACACGACGATCGCCATCCATTGGCTCAAGAATAAGTTCAATGCGGAAGTAATAACAGTGACGGTAGATGTTGGGCAGGAGGATGACTTCGCCGAGACAGCCTCACGCGCGGAGAAGCTCGGCGTCCTTAAGCACTACACCATAGATGCAAAGAGGGAATTCGCGGAGGGACCAGTGGCGTCCGCGATAATGATGAATGCATTATATGAGGGCGAGTACCCCCTCGGCACCGCCTTGGCTCGTCCACTAATAGCCGAGAAGGTGGTTGATGTAGCCAAGAGGGAGGGGGCCGATGCCGTCGCACATGGAGCTACATCCAAGGGAAACGATCAAATCAGGTTTGAGGAGGCCATTAAGGCATTATCCCCGGAACTCAACATAATTGCGCCGGCCAAGATTTGGGGAATGGATAGGGCAAGCGAGTTGGAGTATGCCGCTAGGCATGGAATACCGGTGCCCAATATACATAGTAGGTTCAGCATAGATGATAATTTATGGACGAGAAGCATAGAGGGCCATGAAATCGATGATGCTTGGGCGGAGCCCCCTGAAGACGCATTTAAGTGGACGGTTAATCCAGCTAAGGTGAGGGAAGGCATTAGGCTGGTGATTGAGTTCAAGGAGGGAGTGCCCGTGTCAATTAATGGGGAGAGGATGGATCTCGCCTCGCTAATTTCATCACTTAACAAGGTAGTGGGCATGCATGGCTTTGGGCGCGTGGATCACGTGGAGAATAGGGTCGTGGGCTTCAAGTCGCGGGAGGTGTATGAGGCGCCGGCGGCGCTAACACTAATACGCGCCCATAGGGACCTCGAGAAGCTAGTGTATACCCCCATGGAGCTCCGCTTCAAGAGGCTCGTCGATGAGGAGTGGACTGACCTAGCGTATAGGGGGTTATGGCATGAACCGCTGCGCATGGAGCTTGAGGCGCTCGCTAAATCAATGAATAAGTGGGTAACTGGCTCCGTTAAGTTAAGCATACAGGGCGGATTAACGATACTGGGCCGCATGAGTCCATACTCCGGCTACAGCAAGGAAGTTGCGGATTACGCGACTGGATGGTACCCAAGCAATGATGAGGCGAGGGGATTCATAGAGATGCTCACGCTTCACTCGCTCACCGCCCATAGAGCTAGGTGGGGTAATGATGTATCGTGAGGAGCTTCTCGGATCAACCAGTCCAGACATAATGAGGTACACCTCATCATACGCAGATGATGCGGAGATATTCAGGGAAACCATAGTGGCCATGATCGTTCACGTAAATGAGTTGGAGAGAATCGGCGTTATTCCCCCAATGGATGCATCTAGGATACGGCAAGCACTTAGGGAGATAATTAATGAGCCTGGGGTACCTGGGAATTATGAGGATGTGCATGAGTACGTGGAGGCACGGCTAATAGAGAAGCTGGGGCCAGTGGGGGGTTGGGTTGGCCTCGGTAGGTCTAGGAATGATCACGTCGCTGCCGCGATAAGGCTGAGGTTAAGGAAGTTAATGTTACTGTTGGGGATCAATGTTGCCCGATTCAGGAAGGCGCTCCTTGATTCAGCTGCGAGGCATGCAGAGGACTTGATGCCTGGATCAACGCATAAGCAACCCGCTCAAGCGACTACTCTGGGTCATTACCTTCTGTACCTGGATGACTTGAGCAGGGACTTCCTGGGCTTATGGCTGAGCAATTATTGCATAGTGAATAAGTCACCCCTAGGCGCGGGGCCTCTTGCCGGCACCATCATTAACCTGGATAGGGCGAGGGAAGCCGGTGAATTAGGGTTCCTCGACATCGCGGAGAACACGATATACGCGACCGGCTCCCGGTATTACATGTTGTCCGCCGCCGCCAATGTCGTCACTTACCTAGTGGAGCTTAGTCGCTTCCTCAATAATATTCAGATGTGGCTAATGCCGCAGCTCTCTTACATAAATATTGAGACGAAGCACTTGGCCACGAGCAGCATAATGCCTCACAAGAGGAATCCAGCAACTGTTGAGGTAATGAGGGCACGCATTGGGGAAGCCGTGGGCCACTTAATGGCCATGTACGCCATAATCAGGCCGCTTGAGGCTGGGTACGAGCTTGATCTCCAGGAGGCCACTAGGCACGTATGGTCAATAATGAGGATAGCGATGGAGGGGATATCAATGCTAACAGACCTGATCATTAATATTCAAGTGAATGAGGCGAACACATCCAGGGACCTCTCCATGTTCCCCATAACGGCGGCCGAGACCGCTGAGCGTGAATCCATTGATTCCTCAATCCCCTTTAGGACAGTGTATAGGGCCATGGCTGAGAAAATAAGGTCAAACAACTTCTCCGGGCTAGACCCGCTCAATTCAGTGAAGAGTAAGCAGTCGCTTGGGGCTCCAGGCGCATTGGGACCCAGCATAAAGGCAAGGATTGATGAGGCAATTAATGAGGAGGCAACAATTAGCACAATGCTTAAAGCCGTAATGGATATCGAGGAGAGGATTATTGGTGAAGTAGACCAAAAGAAGTGAGGAAGCTTACTTCGCTTGTCGTGACTGACCTCCTCCCCACCCTAAAGGGCGAGGCTTGCCGTTCGTTTTATCAGTCTCTTGGCCTGATCGAATAATCTGCCATCCATTATGGAATTAATGAAGTCCATGGCCTTCTTCCTCTCGATCACCGGTTCTGCTCATTAATGAATCTATGAATGCCTCAAGCTTCTCGCCCCTGAAGGGATCCCCATGCCCGGGATACACGTTGCTGATCCTCATGCCCCTCAGCCGCAAAATGCTTCTCAATGCCTCTCCTGGATTTAGGCTAAATAATCGTGGAGGCGGGGCCGGCGACCCATGCCGACTCACTACCGCATCTCCGCTGAATAATAAATCACCCAGCAAATAGGCTGTGCTTCCCGGCGTGTGGCCAGGCATATGTATGGCTTTATACCCATTCACCTCATCCCCATCCATCACCTCAACATCTACATTTACTGCAGGCGCCCTCAATAGGCCTAGTATCGGCATGAGGGGAGGCTGGCGCGGCTTTTCCCTGCCGCTAATCACTGCGGCATCAAGCGCTGGAGCCACTAATTTGGCTTTGGTCATCTCAATTATTCTCTTTAGGTAACGCACGTGATCCACGTGGTAATGCGTTATGAGGATCATCTTCACCTCGATCCCGAGGTCCCGGGTCCTGGCAGCGAGGATTTCAGGCTTTACCCCGGCATCTATTAATGTTCCATCGCTCACCAAATAGTTATTGGACATGCCTCGCATCAAGTGAACCTCCATACAAGCCGTGGCTCATCGACTCATATTTATAATTAACCTAGATGATTGGTGGGGACTCAATTGGTTCAATAAATAATTTAAAAATTTATATAGGTAGATGCCCCTCGATCGCTACATGGCTAAGCTCAGGCTGTATGTGATGCTTCAAAACATTGCCAATGGACTTGGACAACCATTCATATCGTTCCTAGCGGCCGTGAACGGCGCTGAGGGGCCTCTTCTTGGCGTAGTGTCATCGGCTAATTCCTTTTTTTGGGGCATTATTCAATTACCGCTCAGTTACTCCAAAGCGAATGCCGGGAGGCTCCTCCTCATCGGCAACATAGTGCTGGGACTATTTTGGGCAATGCTGGGCGCGATCGGCGGCATTAATCCAGTGCTGTACACGGCTATATACATAGTGATAACGTTACTGAACGGCGTTATATCATTCGCTTGGCTGCTAGTGATGGAGAGCCTCAGCAAGGGATCCAGGGGAAGAACATTAGCGGAATACTCATTCTTCGGATCAATAGGAGGCTTAGCGGCAACCCTCGCGGCGGGCCTCTTCATAGGGAGAAGCTATGCGGCGGCATCATACGTATTCTACATAACGGCGGCCATCCTAATGATAAACGCCATAAATGTCGTGGGGATATCAATAGAGGAACGACCGCGCCTCCCCGGTCCATCCGCGCCTCCCCGCTTCTACCTCGTCACAACGCTATTCGCCATGACTTGGTCATTCGCTTGGCCCCTCTTCCCATTGGCCCAAGTCTATGTATTCAACATGACCGCCACTAACGTGGCCATAATATCCGTGATAGCCGGCTCATCAACCCTAATGCTCCAGAGGCGAATAGGTTCCATCGTGGATAGGCATAGGAGGCTCATGATGTTCCTGGGAAGGCTTGGGCTAGTCACGTTCCCACTTGCCTACGCATTGTCGCCCAACGTGTATTGGCTCTACGTGGCTAACGTGATGGCTGGATTCACGAACTCGGTCTCCAACACCGCGTATATGGCGTATCTCTTCGATAATGCCCGGGATAGGAATAAGGCAATAGGCATGTATAATGCGGTGTATGGTGGTGGAACACTCCTTGGCTCCGTGATGGGGGGATGGGTGAGCGCGGCGATTATTCCATACCTAGGCATGAGGAAAAGCCTTGACCTACTATTCACTGCGGATGCCGCTGCACGCGCATCAGTGGCCGTCCTCTACTTAACGCTGAATGATAATCAACTCAAACCAACGGCTGCCGCGGTGATTAAGCCGTGATCGAGTACTTGGGCGACATAGTTAAGGTTAGCTTCGGCGGCGAGCTAACGTCATTATCGACAACAATCATGGGAGGCGGGCTAAGCAAGACGCAGGGAGCCATATTTAAGACCGTGCCGCGGGACTTCAATGATGACCCAGATAAGGAGGCTGCTGCGGCCGTCTCCAGGGTCGGCGGCGGTTCATGGATGGTGTTCCTAACGGCTGTGGACGTTAACTTGGCCGCCGTCGCCGAGTGGAGCCATGGATTCACCGTGGCAACCGCTGGCCTTGAGCCGCCCGCCTGTATTCACACAATAAATGTATTGACCGTGGCAAGGGAACCACTGAACCAGGAGGGGCTCGTGGATCTATTTAGGACCGTGGTGGAGGCAAAGTCGCTTGCCGCAATTAAGCTGGGCCTAATGTGTGGGGATGATGTGGCGGTGGGCACTGTCTCTGATGCCGCTGCGGTGGCGGCCATTCTTGAGGAGGATGGGGCGAGGTTCGCTGGTCCAGGAACTGCAATAGGCAGGGCCGCTGCGTCAAGCGTTATTAGCGCAGTGATGGATGCCGCTATTAAGTGGGCCGCATCCTCTGGAGCCGCGGAGGCCGGTTTCGTGGATGAGAAGCATATGGAGAGGTACATGCTATTGATTAGGCAGGGATTAGAGGCAAGTAGGGCCAAGTACGTTAATTACTTGACCTCCCCGCCTTGGAGCGGGATTGCTCGGTTTAATAATGGGTAAGAATGGTTACTCTTCTTCCTCCTCATCCTTGGCCTTATCTGCGGCTATGAGCATGGCGAATCCAGCAAATATGAGCGCCGCCCCAATTATTCCGGCATAGAATGCATTGACCCATAGCCCGAGCCTGAGCGTTATGGTGTAATTGCTTCCGGTGTACATGCATGCCCCGGGCCCCAGTATTACTACTTCGCCGCTGGGCGGCAGGACGCCGCTGGATGTTAATGGCGTCACGGGTATGTAGTGGCCATAACTTATTATCGTTGATCCATTTAATGCGGATACGGTTACTTGCGCGGATATTGGGTACCTCCCCATTGCGCGGTTAACCAGCGACTCATTGAGTGGAT
Organism: Thermocladium sp. ECH_B; assembly: GCA_001516585.1. Classification (NCBI taxonomy): domain Archaea; kingdom Thermoproteati; phylum Thermoproteota; class Thermoprotei; order Thermoproteales; family Thermoproteaceae; genus Thermocladium; species Thermocladium sp. ECH_B. The sequence goes on along the minus strand of LOBW01000001.1, from coordinate 58,278 downwards.
TAACGATTATGCTGCTCAGCAAGTCGCTGCAGGTTCTCGCATTTATGTAACTGAAGGAGTAATTAGTCATTGAGTGAGCCTCATAGAGCAGGACAGCGGCCACGATCAGCATGGCTATGCTTAATGCAATCAATGCCCTCCTCATTAATATATACTGCTGGAGCGGTTCTTTTAAGTCATTTCATTACGCCCGTAATTCGATTTATGCTCTAATCCATTGAAGGCATTTATTGATTTCCTGAACCCCCGCCATAAAGGGGTTCCCCGAGGCCTAGATGGTTACACCCTTGTGGGCGCTACCTCGTCATGATCATTGAAGCATAATTGTTTTCCTACGGGGAGTACTTTCAGGCGATACAGTTAAATTAAGTAAATTAAGGCTGAGTTAACGTGAATAAGGAATCCATTGGTAAAATAGATAAGGCAAAAATATCGCGTGCAATGCGCTCCATCCTTGAAGCCATAGGGGAGAATCCGGAGAGGGAGGGCTTGAGGGACACGCCGAGGCGCGTTGCGGATATGTATGAGGAGTTACTTGAGGGATACGAGAGCGAGGTTGATTATACTTGGTTCACGGAGTCCACCGATCTAGTTGTAATAGCTGGGATAAGATTCTATAGTCTCTGCGAGCACCATGTTTTGCCATTCATGGGGCTAGCCCATGTAGCGTATATTCCCCGCGGCAAGGTGATTGGACTCAGCAAGATACCTAGAATAGTTCAGAAATATGCTCGGCGTCTCCAGAACCAGGAGAGGATGACTCACCAAATAGCCCAGGAAATAATGGAGACAACGGGTTCCCCCGACGTTATGGTGATTACGGAGGCATATCACCTATGCGTGATAATGAGGGGCGCAAAGAACACGGCTGGAATGGTATCCCTAGGCCTAAGGGGCGCGTTTAAGACCGATAGGGAATTGAGGGAGGAAGTATACGAAATGATTAATCCCTATAGATTACCTAAGTGGATGCTCTGAGGGCAATCTAACCGAGGGAGGCTCCCTATCCGTCGCTATCCTATTGGCCGCGGCGAATGCCGTCCTAACGTTCTTGGGTAGGCTAAACATGTGCATATGGGTCTCGCCATCATAATGCCTCAAGCTTCCAGTTATTGCCTTGCTCACCCTCGCATCGACCTCGCTTGATTCTAATTGCTTGGGGTCAGCCTCGTCGCTGGCAAATATGAATCCCCAGGGCGCATCATACGACGTCACGTAGGCGCTATATGGCCTAACCACCTTGAAGACGGCGCTTATGGTCTTATATATGGAGGCCATCACGTCCAAGGCATCGGACGTATTGGCTGCCTGGGTAACCATGACTCCCCCACTCCTTAACGCGTTCTTGACTGCCCTATAGAACTCAACAGTGTAGAGTAGGCTGGCGGGGCCCCCCTCCATTGGATCAGTCGCATCTATTATTATGGCGTCGAAGCCGCTCGTTGTCCCCTCTATGTACTTTCTCCCGTCCCCTATTATTAATTTGAATCTGGGATCCCTAAATGCCTCCTCCCCCATCTCAGGCAAGTACTTTCGAGATGCGTTCACTACCTCCTCATCTAGATCCACCATTACTACCTCCTCAACGGTTCTATGCCTCAGCGCTTCCCTGGCCGTGGCGCCTTCTCCTCCGCCTATTATGAGGACTCGCCTGGGATTGCCGTGGGCAATTAGGGCTGGATGCACTAGGGACTCGTGGTATATGAATTCATCATATAGGGTGCTCTGCACCTTGCCGTCAAGAACCAGCCCGCGCCCGAGGTCCTCGAACTCCACCACATCTATTCTCTGGTACTTGGATTCCCCGCTGTAGTATATCTTATTGACTCCGCGAACGTGCCAACTAGTTGGCGATATGAATTCAATGAAGTAGCTCCCCAACTTACTCATTTTGCTAAAACTCATGGATTGAGCGGCTTGTGTCCCTTTATAAGCATGGCGATTATAGGATTGGTTTAATGCCATGGTGATGGCATTTAAATTATGTTCAATTCACTTTCGTGGTAAGTTTTTTAAATGGGGCGGTAAGGCGGTTTATAGTGATTTGATTGTCGACGAAGGTGCCCGTCAGGAAGAAGATATTGGAGGATAATAAACGGAAATGGATGATAAAGGAGTACCTAGAGTACAGGCTAGCCAAGTCGGGTTACGTTGATGCAACAATACAGAGAATGCCGATTGGATCACGCATAATGATTAGCGCCGAGCATAAGAACAGGATAATAGGCAGGAAAGGCGCCATAGTCAAGGAGCTAAGCGAGCAATTGAAGAATAAATTCGACCTGGATAACGTGATGATAGACGTGGTTCAGGTCCAGGACCCGCAGCACAATGCGAAGCTAGTGGGCCTAAAGATAGCTAATGCGATGTCTAAGGGAGTTAAGTTCAGGCGCGCGGCCTTAGCCGCGCTTCGGCAATTAAGCGATGCTAAGGGCGTGGAAATAGTGATAAGCGGGAAATTAAGCAGCGAGAGATCCAGGTTCGAGAAGTACGTGCGCGGCGTCGTATATAAGTCGGGAAACGATGCCTCCACTAAGGTGCAGAGGGCAGTGGTTTGGGTCCTCCTTAATCAGGGCCTCTTCGGCGTCAAGGTGAGGATAATGCCGCCGGACGTGGTTCCAAGCGATAAGATAGAGATAATTGAGCCAGAGAAGGTTGAGGCTAAGCCGGAGGTAACGGTTCAGGGTGAGGTTAATGAGCAGTAAGCAGAAACTGAATCCAAAGTACATACGATCGCTCTCCCCAGAGGAAAGAAGCAAGTTGCTTAGTGACTTATTGACTGAGGTCAGGAAACTAAGGGCTCAAGCAGGCAAGGGAGTGGTGGAGAACCCGGGTCGCCTAAGAACTGTTAGGAAAGCAATAGCCAGGATAATGACCATAAACCACGAGGAGGAACTCAAGTCGAGGCAGCGCTCCTCATAATGCTTAATTCATGCATTGCTCTTCCCCTATCCTTCTCGCTTAGCTTTGCCCTAAGCACTACTTCCTCCAACGCATTAATTACCTCCTCCGCAACCCTCCTATTCACTGGGTATGGAACCCCATCCTTCCCCCCTATCGCGTATGCATACTTGAATGGATCATAGGGATGAGTCACGGGATCGTTCAGCGATGGAGGGGATCCATATATTAGGTCACACACTAGGAAGAGGGCCCTCGAGACGCTTGGACCCATCCCGCTCAGCAATGCCTCCTCCAGGCTGCCTGGTTTTCTCGCCGCCGTCTCCTCCATTGACTTAATGCCCCTCTCGCTTATGGGCTGATAATAAATGATGCCGCTGTTCCTTGAAACTGCCCCAAATGATCTCCCATATAGCCAAGCATCAATGCCGCCGCGAAGCATTGATTGTGCCTTCCTATAATCATTAACTAATTTCCTGGGGTCTTGGTTAAGGAGATCAAGCATTAGTTTCCTAGTCCCCTCCTGGCTTCCCTCAATCACGTTCGCCGCGTTGCCCTTCACTCCAGCCACGGCGGAGTGGGGATCGCTAATGAAGCTGCTTGGCTCTACCCAGTGATACCTCCTCGCGAATCTAGTGGCGGTATTCATTCCCTGCTGAATCACGGCCCACCGACCACTCCTCGTCACTATCATTGAGTGGATGTATAATTGATGACCATCCAGCAGAAGCGATGAGTCCACCCTAGCCGCTAACTTGCTTGCTTGGATGAGTCCCTCTATATCCAGGTCAAATTCCTTCCCCAAATTCCTTAATTCGCTTGGCGTCGCGGTAGCCATTCTGCCCTTGCCGCCGACCACCGCTAACCCATCATCCGGCTTCAGCACTTGCCTTAGTATAGATATCAACACCGTGGTGGAACCGCTTGAGTTCCAATCCATTCCTATTATGTTGCTCAGGCCCTGGAACCAGAAGGGATTCCCCAATCTCTCGAGCAATGTATCCTCCCCCCACTCGATCAGCATGACATCTATGACAGCACGCGCCATCCTCTTCATTATTGGCAGCAACCACTCGGGCACTTTGCCCCAGTGGAGAGGTAAATCAGCTGCGCCGATCACTATTGGATGCGCGGCATTCATATTAATATTTGTTTCAGCCAAGAAAACACATTAATATCAGGTGCTTGCTGGGTCTTCATGGATGTGGAGGAGAAGTTGTCCCTAATAATGAGGTTCCCAACGGAGGAAGTATTGACGGGAGACGAGTTAAGGCAGTACCTGGAGACGGGGCACCAATTGAGGCACTACATTGGCTTCGAGATATCCGGCTTCGTTCATATAGGGACCGGCATAATAAGCATGAGTAAACTAGTTGATCTGCAGAGGGCCGGCGTTAAGGTATCAATTCTATTAGCCGATGTACATTCATGGCTCAACGATAAGCTGGGCGGCAACATGGATGCAATACAGCGGGCAGCCATGGGTTACTTTGGGGAGACGCTTAAGAAATCCATTGAAGTACTGGGGGGAGACCCCGGCGCCGTTGACTTCATATTGGCGTCAAATATGTTTAGGGAGAACGAGAATTACTGGTATCAAGTGCTGGACTTGGCGCGTCAAGTAACGGTGTCCGACGCGAAGCATAGCTTAACCATAATGGGCAGGAAGTACGGCGAGTCAGCGAGGCTTGCCTGGTTAATATACCCATTAATGCAAGTGGTTGATGTGTATTCCCTCGGCACGCATATTGCCCAGGGCGGCATGGATCAAAGAAAGGCATATGTCCTTGCACGAGATGTTTGGGACAAGATAAGATTAATGCCGTTGAGGCTAGGCGATAAGAACGTGAAGCCAATAATACTGCTTCACCACCTGATCCCAGCCCTCAACATTAAGGGAACGGAGTCCAGGGAGGAATTATCGGAGGCTAAGATGAGTAAGTCAAAGCCGGACACCGCCCTCTTCCTGCATGNTTCGCCGGAGGAAGTGAGGCGAAAAATAAGCAATGCCTACTGCCCAGCTAAGGTGATTGACGGTAACCCAGTGCTTGACTTGGCCCGCGTCTTCTCGTTTAGGGGGACACGGCAATCACCATTCATAATAGAGAAGCCTCCCCAATTCGGCGGCGGGAAACTGGAGTTCTGGACATTCGAGGAATTGGCTAAATCCTATGAGGCGGGCGCAGTGCATCCAATGGATCTGAAGAAGGCAGTCGCTGAGGAGGCCGTTAAGGCAATGGAGCCATTCCATAAATGGTTCACAACGGGTCCCGGCGCATCGTTGCTGGAGCAAATGAGGCAATTAATGCCGCGATCCTCGACTGGGGATCATTGATAAACCAAGTCCGAATTAGTTAAGTCTATGAATGCCTTATCGAGTATTGACACCAGCCAGGAATAAACCACTAACTTACTCGTCTCTAGATCGGGATTAACGCAATTAATTGGGACGCTGATGCTTATTGGATCGCTGTATTCCCGGTCGCTCACCACGGCTTGGACTTGAGGCATTGTGATGCTGCTCGGCGCGTCCCAGAGATCAAGGGGTCTCTCCAGCGGCGTTTGGCGGCACTGGAATAATGGTTTTCCAAGGCCTATCGATGAGCCGTAGATGACTCCATCGCTGGCGAGGAACCCGATCACTAACTCGGTGCCGCGAGGTATTTTAGGTAGGGACGCATTGATTAATGTGAGCGGCTTCCCATTACTTATCAATTTATATGATTGGCCTAGATCAATGACTGTGGCCCACGGCAAGCTCTCCAGCGGAACCTCATAAGTGTTTCCACGCTTGACTGCCTTAAATACCCTGACAAGCTCCAGCTGCGTGGCTGAGTACATCTTGACCAGCATCTGGAGGTTCCCTATGGCGTATTGTCTCCGATACATGTGGAATCCTTAAATAGAGGAGCCTCGGGAGATTTATAAGTGAAACTAGTAAAGGCAACATCACCGGATGAATTAATCAAAATGGGCGTCACGCCTCGGGTAGGCGTCATAGGCGGCTCTGGTCTATACGATGCCGATATCTTCAGTGAATCAATCGAGGTGCAAATGCATACGCCATACGGGTTTCCAAGCGATAACCTAATCATCGGCAAATTACTTAATTCATGGGTTGCCTTTCTACCGAGGCACGGCAGGGGACACAAGTACCCGCCGCACAGGATACCTTATCGAGCGAATGCGTGGGCTCTTCGATCCATTGGAGTATCATCAGTGATAGCCGTTAGCGCTGTGGGTAGCCTGCGGCAGGACTATGCGCCGGGGGACTTCGTTGTGCCGGATCAATTCGTGGACATGACTAAGTCGCGGGAATACACGTTCTTCGATGGTCCTCGAGTCTGTCATCCACAGATCGGGGTGGAGCCATTCAATAATGAATTGCGTCGACTACTAATTGAGTCCGCATCAAAGTATAATAAGGTCCATGACGGGGGCTGCTACGTCTGCATAGAGGGGCCGCGCTTCAGCACTAGGGCTGAGTCAAGGATTTGGAGGGATGTTTATGGCTGCGACATAATAGGGATGACGCTTGTGCCGGAAATAAACCTAGTCAGGGAAATGGGCATGTGCTACGCGCTGCTCGCATTGGTGACGGATTACGATATATGGGTTCCCCACCAACCGGTTACCGCCGATATAGTGGAGAAGACGATGGGGGAGAAGCTTGGATTAGCTAAGAAGGTCTTGATGGAGGTTATTCCAAGGATACCGGAGTCGCTGGGGGAGAAGTGCTCGAAGGAAATGGAGAATGCCTGCATCTAATTGGGTTAATTCCCTTCCCTACTTGCTAAGTAGGTTCTTAAACATCTCTACGGCTATTTTATGATCTATATTAATATAATCGAGCAACATCATGTAGAGGTTAAACGGTAATGCGCCCGCCAGCAGCGTGCGGGCCAGGAAGAACTTAGCTGCATCTGCTCCACAGGCCTGCGCCGCGTGCATCCCTTGCAGTGCGGCGAATACCGCATAAATCCCTGGATTCACATTGTATTGGGTGAATATTGCTATTACGCCATCCGCATACGCCTCAACGCTGGGGGCAGTGGTTAGCCTCTTGCTTGCCTCCTGTATTTCGCTGAACTTAGCCGCCAGGGCCTGCAGTTTTTGAGCGAGTTCCGGGAATATTCTTCCAGTATCGTTTAATGCATTCATGGTTATTGATGCGTAATTCTTGTTTATGCAGTCGCTTGGCTTCACGCTTAATGCTATCATTATTAATTCAGCTGCTTCACGCGCCCCCTCTACTCCGGACATGAATTAAGGATTGGTTCCCAGTTATTAAAGCATTAACTGATAGGGGCGAGGAGCGCCATTGGTTTCGATTATCTCAATATTATATTGTANTAGCATTGATTAATATATAGTGTTCGTGTTTTAGGTAAGAAGCGCTTAAAGACCCTTAATCGCTGGTCACNAATCTCGATGAANGCGGAATCGAGAAATCCNTTTAAGGAAATGAACGGCATACGTCTATCCTTCGCCCACATAAAGGTCTTCTTCACTGCAGGCATGGGGTTCTTCACCGATGCGTATGACTTATTCATAATAGGCGCAGTCCTCGACGTATTCAGCAAGGCCAATATACCTGGCTTCGATATAGGAATAAAAGTGCTTGGAATGCCCCTCTCCGGGTTCCTAGGCGCCTCGGCAATATTCACGGCAATAATAGGCCAACTATTATTCGGCGCATTGGCCGATAGGTTCGGCAGGAAAAGCGTCTATGGCACAGAGGCAACGCTAATGGCGATCGGCGCCCTCCTATCCGCCGTTTCACCCAACATTTACTGGCTAATAGCTTCTCGTCTAGTGCTGGGTCTAGGCATAGGAGGCGACTACCCAGTCTCATCCGTTATAATGAGCGAGTACGCCAATACCAAGGACAGGGGCAAACTAATAGCGTTGGTATTCTCCACGCAAGGCATAGGCTCCTTAACGGCTATACTGGTCGGCGCCCTCTCCGCATCAATGCTGCCTCCCAGCATTTCATGGAGAATAATGCTGGGGATAGGGGCCATCCCGGCGTTATCCGTGATATACTTGAGGCTCAAGATACCGGAGACCCCTAGATACGCGCTCCTAGTGAAGCGCAATAAGGCTGAGGCAGAGAAGGCTGCTGGCCTCCTCGGCGCCAAGCTGAGCGGTGAAGCGGTTTCCCGCGACATGCCGCTCCTCGAGTTCATTAGGAGGTACTGGCTAACGCTGCTGGTGACCGCTGGGACCTGGTTCTTAATAGATATGGCATTCTATGGTTCAGGCGTGTACTCCGGCCCCATAGTTTCCTCATTCATACCCATAAGCCCCTCCCTGCCCGCATCTGTTCAAATAGAGAGGCTAATACTTGAGGCTGGATTGCCATTCATAGTTGGCCTACCGGGTTACTACTTGGCCGTTGCCTTAATGGATAAATTGGGCCGCAAAAACATCCAATTAATCGGATTCACGGGCATGGCTCTCCTCTACTTGATCGTGACCTCAATAATGAAGACCAGCGGAACCAAGGTAATAGGCTTCCTATTGCCCGCCAGCCTATCCCTATCGCTCTACGTATTGACCTTCTTCTTCATAGACTTTGGACCGAACACCACAACCTTCGTGATACCGGCAGAGGTGTACCCAACCAGGTACAGGACGAGGGGCCACGGAATATCAGCGGCGGCTGGGAAGGGGGGTGCAGCAATCTCAACCCTCCTCGTCCCCTCGCTTGAGTCAAGCATAGGCTTACATGGCATAATGCTGATATATGCTGCGGCCGCATTGATGGGCCTCGGCTTAACGCTTCTATTAAAGGAACCGAAACAGAAGGACCTAGAGACCGTGGCGGAGGAGGAAATAGTGCCGATCAATTGAATCGATCTACAAAAATAAAATAAAATAATGGATTAATTCATCATAAATTAGGCGTTGAATATAGTCTTCACCTCGCTCCATGTCATGGGTTCACCCCTTCCCTCCCCAATCAATCTACTGGGGCCGGGCACCAACTCCACTAATTGCTCCACTAATACTGTCCTCGCTCTTTTATCCAGCTCCACTAATTTGTTCCTAATCATTGTTGCCGCCCTACCCCTCTCCACATTGCCTGGACTAATGAGGACGTAGATATTGGCAAGCCGCTTAATCGCGGTGGGGGGAGCGGAGACCGGCCTTGCAGCGTTACCGTCAAACCTAACCCCAACCCCAAGCCCTAACTCCACTCCATGCACCCAATTCCGCTCCCCATAAATCATGAAGCTACCCCTACCAATGTACTCCCCCGCCGGCGCCTCCTTGCTTACCCTGCTTCCCTCCACATAGAACACGTCGCCAGCCATTGCGCCCATGGACCATAAGCGGGAATTCGAGGCAGCAAATGAAGCCACCTCAATCGCCTCCTCCGGAGTCACCTCGCTGGCGCGCAGCACTGTGGCGGCTGCGCCCGGTATATCCGCGTGGAAAAAGAGGTCGCGGGGCCTCATGTACTTCTTAACTATCACCTCGTTTTGATCCGCATTCTTCCCGGCCAGCACGCCGTGATTATTAAGGGTGATGAACCACTTAAATCGCTCGAACCACTCCTTCTCATACATTATCCTCACGGAGTCCCTGAACCCCGTTTCCCGCGTCTCTGCCTCGGCATTTAATTGAGCCAGTTTCTCCTCCAGCTTCTTAATGGTCTCGCCCGCCGCCTTGGCCTTCCTCTCGGCCTCCTTCGCTGCCTCGAAGTACCTGGACGCCGCGTCCCCGGGCGACTCGCTTAGCCCCAGCTCCACTGATTCCCCATCTATGATTATGCTCAGCAATCGCTTCACTGGGTCGAATCCCTTTATAGTCAAGTTACTGCTCCCCAACTCCCTTAACCCACTTAAGTCCCTAGCCGCATAGAGCCGCCGCGCCGCGTTAATCACTTCGCTTAATTGGTACAGGTTCCTCATTATTGCCTCCCCCATCCTTCTATATCGTTGAGCGGCCTCCAGGTTACGGGCGACGGATTCCCGGGCCTCCCTTATGCTGGACTCCAGTTTAGCCGCCTCACCCTTAATCGACTCAACGGCCCTGCTGGCGGCTTCTCGCTCCTCAAGTCTCCAGAAGTATTCATCAACCGCCTCATTAAATGTGTTGAACCTAATTAGTTCCCCTCCTATTGATTTGAACGGTATGGGCGACACGAAGGCTGGCTCCCCATTAATTACCTGAATAACGGGTTCTCTGGGACCCAGCACGGCTAGGGCAATCATTGACCTGAGCTCCCTCCACGCCATTAATGGGTCCCCACAATCCGTCCTCACGCATAGCTCCAACGCTAGGTCCCTCCCAAGCCCCAGTTCCCTCCCCAATGATTCGCGCTTCACGCCTATAAATGAATCCGCGAAGCGGGGATCCCGGAAGAGGCGCGGAGGGGGGGTGTAGGGCTTCCCCGGCCATATTTCCCTATCCCTCGACCTATAGCTGTGGAGAACCCACTTAACTATGCCCTCCCTCTCCAGCGCTATATTGAATGGGTTAAGCAGTTCAATTATGAGCGAGCCGCAATCGGTTTCCATCCTCAGTACCCTATCAAAGAATGGAAGCAGCATGCCGCTTATTCGGCACCCATCAATGTATTGCCTAAGGGGGCTGGGCTCAGTGTTGGGCGGTACTCGAGTGGTGATGCTTACCCTGTTTCTAGATGCGATTATGAGGGACTTATCCCGGCCCCCTACCCTGATCAGTAATGAGGCGTTCGCGGAGTAGACCTTATCAATGGGTCTCCCAGTGAGGACGCTTAATTCGCTGGCGATGGCCATTAAATCAAAGGCGGAGAGGGAGGGCTTCATGATTGTCCATGTCCATTAAGGATTAAAAGCCTTTCCACGTTGCTCGCATTAAGGCTAATAATGCGCATTGCCCAGTTAAGGATATATACCGCGGCAGCGCTTTGGTTCTCGATGTCTAATCAAAAGGAGGGGAATGAAGAGGAGAAAAAGAAGTTATTGATTCCCTCGTTCCTCACGGCCGACGTGTTCAAGAAGGAGCGCAAGGCACCAATGGAGAGGCGATTAAGGCTTAGGCGGAGGAGCGACGTGGATGAGGGAAAGGCATTCATGAATCCGGGCACCATGAAGGAACTAAACATAACCACGGAGATAGAGGCGGTCCTGGCTGGCGGGGGAGCAAGGGAGCGAAAGTACGTGTTTAGGGTCACCGCTAAGGAGGATGTGCCGCCCGGCGAGGTTTGGTGTAATGAGGAGGAGCTACGGAGGAACGGCGTTGCGGATAACTCCATAGCCACAATAAGGGCTCACCGGAGGGAGCAGGATAGTGCTTAAGGGCGTGCTAAAGGGGGACACCGTAATAATAAGCGATCCCGAGGAGGCGCGTCAATTATATGCATCTGCTTTTTACGGTAAATTCATTGGCCTAGATAAGGTGAAGCCGGNGGAGGCCAGGAATACCGCTGTTCCGCTTCACTTATCTATACTGGATGCCATTTACCTAGTGGAGCAGGGCAGGCTAGCCGTAACTAGGAGCAATGGGGCTCCAGTTGCCCTGGATGAGTTGAGGCGAATAATGGAGTCCAGGTTCAGCGATGCCGCTACTGTGTATGGCGTGTATAAGTTCTTCAGGGACCGGGGATTCGTCGTGAAGAGCGGGTTAAAGTTCGGGAGCCTCTTCGCCATATATGAGAAGGGGCCGGGGATAGATCATGCACCGATACTAATTCATTACCTGGATCCCGCGAGGAACATAACTGCGCTGGACATAACTCGCGCAGCCAGGTTGAGCCACAGCGTTAGGAAGGCCTTTGTCCTCGCCACGAGGGACATAGATGATTTATTCTTCATAGGATTCGAGTGGTGGAATCCCTAATCATTGATTGCTTCTCTTCCCAAGTATATCAAGCCATGGATTCTCCTTCATGAATTGAGGAACATCGCCGGCACTAGTCACTGCGGGAGCAGGGTTCTCCTCCTGGATCCGCTTCTCCTCCTGCCTCTTCTCCACGGCGTTCCCATCGAATCGCTTGCTTCGTTCCTCAAGCTCCTGGATCCGCTTCTCTAATTGATTTATCTTATCCTGCATTGCCCTAATGGTTCTCTCCAGTAATTGGAGTTCCTCGCCATCCATGATTGGGGCTTGGATTGTGGCTATGGGGATGCTGGGCAGGGCCTCCCTGATCTCCTCGCCCATCACTATGACGCCGATGCCCAGCTTCTTCATTAGTTTCCCATCAATGAAGTTCAGGGCCGATTTATCTATCGCAATATACATCTTATTAAAGCCGCCGCGGTTCCCCGCTAGTTCAGCCACGCTCTTCGCTATATCTGCCTCGCTTGGAATATCCATGTATATGTACCTGTAATGAACGGAGTTATTGCCGTCCCTGCAATTAACGTAGTCAAGCCCCCTCTCCACTATCTCTAGTCCCCTCTCCTCCGTGAGCCACTTAATTAATCTATCCATTTCCCTCTTGAGAAGCAGATCCAGCACTGCCTATTTCTCAACTGGACTCTATAAAAACCAAACTATTGTTGAGCCGCATTGGTTAATGCTGACCTAACAGATATTGCTTCCCTCATTGCTGCATCCCTGAGATCCTTCTCAGTAATGCTTGAGTCGCCCACCACCTCCACGGCTGCTTGGTACAGCGTTGTGGATTGCCAAGTCTCCTCCGCGGTTACCCTAACCGACTTAATTAATGGATTAAGCATGAGCCTCCGCCTCACCTCCTCCTCAAACTTATTTATGGGGATGGAGACCGGGAGATCAAGCCTGACCCTAACCATTCTGTGCCTGGCCTCATCATGATTTATTATCATTGCCTGCACGAGCACGGAATTCGGTATCCTAATCGTTATTCCCTTATCATCAATTATGGTCGTGTAGAGAAGCGTCATATCGGTCACCACCCCCGTGAACCCATCCGGCATACCCTCATGCGGATACATTGTCCTGAGGACACCGTACTGCCAAGTCACTATTGTGACCCTATTGCCCGGCTTAAATGGGGATGATAATATTATAATGATGCCTGCAAACACGCTTGAGAGCGATTGCTGCACCGCGAGACCCAGAATCAAGCCCACAGCCGTTCCACTGAAGGCAGCCACGGAGGGCGTGACCCTAACGAACTCCACAGCTAAAGCTATTAGGACGCCGCTAACTATGCTGAGCTGAAGCAGGAACTTAATTATGGGCCCCCGCCGCGGGTCACATGCATAAACCATCTTAGTGACCTCCCTACCCGTTTGCCAGAACGCCGCGGCACCAACAGCAATCGTCAGCGTTAATCTAATCAAGTCCTCATAGGATGCATACCTATATAGGAGGCTGGCCTTAAGCGCCTCATATATGACGTAAATTATTATGCCCGCGCCAATTACCGGTATCCAACTAATCACTATTTTATTAATTAATTTACTCATCCCAGTGAAGCCGCGGCACTCATTACTCATGAAGGGCGAAGCAACTGTTCAAGTTATAATTGTGTCCAATGCTTAGCCACGGACCCCGCCAAGCATGAAGCGAAAGACTTTAAATAAGGGCCTCCACGATCATTGAGAGGCGGGGGTACCCGAGCATGGTCAAAGGGGGCGGACTTAAGATCCGTTGGCGTAGGCCTGCGTGGGTTCAAATCCCACCCCCCGCACCATAGGTCTCACTCGGTCTCTCCAATATAATCCTGGGGCCATTCTTAGGGTTTGTGAGCGGCATGAGTTGATTAAAATAGATATCAACACGATAAGACATAGATTTTTGAATTGTTCAACTGACCTCCTCCCCGCCTTGAAGGGTTCCCCGAGGTCTCGGGGGTTACGCCCCTTTCGTGGGTGCTACTCGGTTGCCGGCTTCGCGGATGCCCTCTTGGCATTGCGGGAGAGATCGGCTCCCACTCCTCATTCCCATTAAGTTGACCAGAGGAGAGCATCTCAAAGAGAAATAGTAGCTTTGAGTTTAAAAAATACCCCGCCTCAGGGAGGCGAGGTTTTCCGTTTGTTTTAAGACATCGATTTTTGAATTGTTCCGTTAACTTGCTCCAGTGAGCTTGTTCTCTATTTGGGTTGGGGTTAATTCCTTTGTTTCAGGCATTAATAGGAACGACCATAACGCGACGAATAATATGGCGCCTCCTAGAAGAGCAAATGCTCCGCCGTACCCGATCTGCTTAACTAACACCGGCAACACGTAGGTGCTGGCCGCGGCCCCCAGCCTGGAGAACGTTGCCGCCAATCCATGTCCCGTCGCCCTAACCCTTGTTGGCCACAGCTCAGCCAGCGCCACCGTGTACGGCCCTGGACCAAAGTTCATGAAGTAGTAGTAAACGGTGAACAGGAACATTATTAATGGGAACGCTAGGCCTCCCCTGAAGAAGCCCATGTAGTACAGGGCTAGGCCAGCAATCATATCTATCCCCATCATTAAGGAACCAACTATCACCATTAGTCTCCTGCCCCACTTATCGTAAGCCACTGCAGCCGTGTAGTACCCAAATAACGCTATTACCCAGTACAACGCCGATGCTAACAACGATAATTGAGGCGTGGTTAACCCAAGCCCCTTAGTTATGTACGGCGTGTATAGGTTTGCGCCATAGAAAGCTATATCGGCCACTGGCCACCACACCCAAATGAAGAGCGTCGTCTTCCACATGTTGCCCTCGAAAAGCGCCCTAATGGATGGCTTCCCCGACTTGCCTGGATCAATGGTTGCGGAGGAACCGCCAGTCATTTTCTTAACCACATCATCATGGGTCTCCTTCATTTTTCGTCCAAGGCTTTCCTGAATGGCGGCCCACCTTGGGCTCTCCAATATCCCCATCCTAAGCACAATGATTACTAAGCCCCAAATGGCCTCGCTTCCAAGCATTACCCTCCACGCCAAGTTCGGGTTGCCGGAGTAAGCCACTGCGAATGCGAATGCGGATAGGAAGCCTATAACTGATCCAATGCCCCAGAAGCTATTCATGGAAGCCAAGGCAAAGCCCCTCCTCTTCGCGGGGGCATACTCAGCCACCATTGTTGGGGATAGGGCGTAATCGCCGCCGACCCCAATGCCTATGAGGAGCCTAAGTATATAGAGCTCCACGAAGTTCGTAACAAATGCGCTGAGGAAGCCGAATATCACCAGGAATATTAAGTCCCAAATATAGAGATATCTTCTGCCTATCCTATCGGCGAATGCTCCAAAGGTCGGCGCACCGATCGCCACACCTATGAATGCCGAGGAAGCCAGCAAACCCGTTTGGCTGGCAGTTAAGTGCCAAAGGGGACCCAAGTAGATTAGAGCTGCACCTATAATTAATGTATCATATGCATCCACGAATTGACCCATCGATGCCGTGAACCAAGCAAGCCAGAAGTATTTACCCAGTTTCCGCAGGGGCATATCATCGAAGCTTACTCCATTTATTCCCATAAATGCTGGAATTAACCATTTTTTTAAATTATTTGTTGAAATAATAATTAATATATTTGTATTTATAAAGTATAGATATATCTATGTTAATAAAATATTTCACTAAAGATATAGATAGATAAGAGTCGTTATCTCCCGGCTTCTGGAAGAGGCGGAGTTTTATCGTTATTTTTATCGCGCCTTGTGCCCAGATATCGATCAAAGCAAAAGTTACTGACCTCCTCCCCGCCCTGAAGGGGCGAGGTTTGCCGTTAGTTTTATCAACGGCCCCAATCCTAAAAGTACATTAATACCCGCTTCTTCCAATTCGCTGATTAACGCTCCTGCTAAGTACATGCTTGAGAGTCCTCATCCCCATACATGCCCATTATAACCAAATGAAAATAAATGATGTAGTGATTAGTCCCATAGGGGGTAACGCTCTAGACCTCGGGGAAGCCTCGCCATTAATGGTAAGGAGGAGGGCAGAAGCAAGTGAACTATTGGATTGGTTTAAATGTTCCTAGGAGTTCCTGAATCATAGGAACCGAGACCTCATATCAATATTAGAGGCGGCTGGGGTTCGGGATTATGATTATTACGTCGCGGATGCATGGATCCAGATGATCCCAGGTTCGGGGTAGTGTATAGGAGGGGGCTGGCGTGGATTACTTTGCCATAAATGTGAAAAGGAATTAGGCCGACCGAATGATGAGGGAAAGGCTAATCCGAAATCCATGCGTAAGGACTAGGGCCTTATGAATATGCGGCCATCCCTCTCCCTAAGCACTGATGACACTGCCTCTCCCCCATCATCCAGGGAATACGTCCTCCATGTCTTGACTCTACAATCCCTGCAGAGCTCCCTTAACTCCATGAGCTCCCTCCGTGTTCCCCCTGTTGTGCCTATTATTCTCTGGTGCCTCCCATAAATGGATGCCAAGTCTAGATTCACCTGTGAACCCGTGAGGCCGCCGAAAAACACTAACCTACCCCCAACGCCTAGAACCTTGAGGCCGGCGTCCCATTGCGCGCTCCCCACGGAGTTTATGACCGCGTCAGCCATTCGACCGCCCGTTAATTCCTTCACCTTCTCCTGCGCCTCCCCATAATTAACCACGTGATCGGCGAATTCCCTTACCCAAGCCTTTGATGTAACCGCTATTACCCTTGCCCCCATCTTCTTAGCTAATTGAACCGCGAATTGCCCCGTGTTTCCGGAGGCGCCGAAGACCACGACATAATCCATGGGCTTAACCCCGGCCTCCCTTAATGCGTGGTATGATGTTAACGCCGATACCGGTAGGGATGCAGCGAGTTCCGGGGTTAGATCCACCCTCATCACGTTCTTCTCGGGGGCCAACATGTACTCGGCGAAGCCACCATTAGTTACAACGCCCATTATTCCGCCGCTTCTACACAGCATTTCCCTCCCCTCTAGGCACATGTCGCAGGAACCATCAAATACCCTATTATAGACCACGACGGAGTCCCCGACCCCAATGCCCTTGACGTGGCTCCCCACTTTAGCGACTTCGCCGTAAATCTCCGCCCCCGGTATGTGCGGCATGGGCTTCACGGGCAAGTATTGAACCGCGAAGTAATCAATTGGATTAACCCCAGCCAACTTAACCCTAATCAATACATCATGTGGACCCGGCTCCGGGGCCTGGACCTCGGCCACCCTTAAATTATCTAGGCCGCTCTTATCGAAGACCAGCGCCTTCATGCTTAAATCAAAGCTTAATCACTTAATAAAGATCGATACAGGTCCCCGAGAGCACTGATTCCCCGGGGAGGCGGGGCACGTAAAGCCTTTTAAAAGCATGGAGAGGGGAGTAGGCATGCCGGAGAAAATAGTGATAATAGGGGCTGGAGCGGCTGGGGCATCCGCCGCGGCGAGGGCTAGGAAACTTAGGCCTGATGCCGAGATAACAATGATAGATAAGGGACTATTCATAACACACGCCCCATGCGGTATCCCGTACTATGTTGAGGGGGCCGTTAAGAATGCGGAGGACCTAGCCGTGTATAAGCCGGAGGAATTCGCTAAGGACCGGAACATAAATGTCCTAACCAATACGGAGGCAACATCGATAGATGTGGATAAGAGAACCATCAACATAAAGGGACCCAGCGGCGAGTCCAGCATGGCGTGGGACAAGTTAATAATAGCGACGGGGGCGAGACCCATCATCCCCAGAATGCCTGGAACAGAGCTGAGGGGAGTATTAAGCATTAGGTTACCCCATGAGGCGCCGATCCTCAAGCAGGAAGTGGAGAAGGCGAGCACCATTGCGGTGGTTGGGGGCGGCTATATTGGGCTAGAGATGGCTGAAGCCGTGAGGAGCCTAGGCAAGCGCGTCGCCGTGTTTGAGATGGCTAGCCACGTATTCCCAACAACCTTTGATAACGACATGGCTCAATTAATTCATGAGGAGCTCCGGAGAAATGGGGTAGAGCTGCACCTGGGGGATAAAGTCGTGGAGCTGAGGGGAAGCGAATCAGTGAGGAGCGTGGTGACGGAGACGGGCACCTATGATGCGGAGCGAGTCATCCTAGCCGTGGGCGTTAGGCCAGACGCCGAGATAGCTGGGAAAGCCGGCATAAGGCTGACCAATTCGGGGGCAATAGATGTTAATGAGTACATGGAGACCAGCGTGGAGGGCATTTACGCGGCTGGGGACGCCGTGGAGACCTGGAACGCCGTCACTGGGAGGAGAACCTACATAGCATTGGCGCCGCCCGCGAATAAGATGGGGCAGGTCGCTGGGGCTAATGCCGCTAAGGGAAGAACCCTAAAGTTCCCCGGCGCCCTGGGGACGGCAATAACTAAGGTCTTCAACCTATACGTCGCTAGGACGGGCCTCACGGAGGAGCAGGCCAAGGCTGAGGGATTCAAGGCGGTGTCGGCAACCATAAACTCCAGAACCACTGCCCACTATTATCCAGGCGGCACTAAGTTAACCATTAAGATGGTGGCGGATGAATCGACTCATAGGGTGCTGGGGGTTCAGGTCATTGGAAGCGAGAAGGTGGTGGCCGGCTATATCGATACCGCCGCCGCCCTGATCTGGAGATCAGCCACCATAGAGGACGTCTTCTTCGCCGACCTAAGCTATGCACCGCCGACGGCCCCCGTGTGGCATGGATTAATAACCGCCGCCCGCGTCCTCTCGAAAGGCGTCCTATAATGATGGAAACAAGTTTAACCCAGCGCTCATTAGTGAGGCGATGGAGACAATGGAGATACCGTACAAGAGACTAAGGGAGCTGGAGGCCGCTGATCCAGCGTACTCCATAGTTGAGGATGGGCTCCGCGTGGAGATAATATTCAGTCCACCATCTAGGGGGGAAGCCATGGGCATGGAGGAGACCGATGAGGAGCGGCCGGTCCTAAGGATAATTGGGGAACGGCGGGGGGACCTAGTCGCGTTGAGGGAGGCCTGGGTTGAGGAGGGCGGGAGTAGGAGGCGAATGGATCTCTCGGAGCTGGAGCTATGGATCCAGTCCCTGACCGATTAAGGAATTGCTTGGAGGAGTTGGTTTTAGGGCTGGCTCCGCTCCATGACTATTAAATCAACGCGTGAACCCAGGTATGCCTCGAGGACCTGCTTAAAGGCTTCGACTGCGGCCTCAGGCTTCAGGAGCGGCGACCTTATCTCCGCGCCGCTGGCGAACTTGTGTCCACCACCGCCTAACTTAGTGGCTACCTGGGTGCAGTCATACTTAGAGTCCCTATTAGCGCCGCAGTACAATCTATACCTGTTCCTCCCAAGCCTCACCAGGACATTGACGAACACTGCGCCCCTGTGCTGCAGCTCAATCGTTAATTGACGGTACGATATGCCCTCGCTCCTGGGGAAGTAAATGGTTAGTACCTCCCTTATCGGTATTGAGTCAGCTATCTTTAGCATTTTCTCCTTCATTTCCATCGCCTTCCCAATCCATGCCTGGGCCCTCTCATCCCTCATTAAGCCCTCGACCCCGCTCCTGGAGAGGAGGCGGGCAAGGTATAGCCGCCCCATGTAATTGCTTCCCTTCACGGCTAAATCAACGATCTCCGCCTCCTTGGTTGATATGGATGCCGTATCCGTCTGGATGGCCACATTAACTAATTCATTGGTTATCTTATCGCCCTCTAGCCCAAGCGCCTTCATTGCCATTAATGCGGAGCACGGCGCCTCAATGTCATAAAACTCATGAACTGCGCAGGGCTTATTGGTTCTATGGTGATCCGCCCTTATGAATGCCTTACCGGGGCAAGGAAGATCAGCCACGAAGTACCAATTAATTGATCGCAGTAATTTGGATGATTGGACATCCCTTGGGGCCGCGAATATGACTATGCCCTCCGGCTTCTTCCTGAGGAATATGGCTGCGCTCGTGAGTCCATCGGCATCCCCAATATCGCATAAGGCAAGCGGCCTCCTTAGGATCAAGCCCTTAGTTATGTATAGAAGCCTGTATAAGCCATCCATTTAGGAATAGAGGGGAATGCCCTATTTAAGCCTTACCGCTGTCTCGACTCCTCCTGGCCACAGTGAATGCCCAGTACCCTAATCCAATAATGAATAGAAGCGAAATGCCGGCGCTAATTAATGCATCGCGATAATAATGATTTGGGTAACCATTCTTATAAGCCAAGTAGGCGCCCTTGAAGCCCAAGTAGGCGAAGCCAATCATTGCGATCAGAAACACGACGGCCACCACGGCAATAATTAATGCCTCCGTTGTCTCCTTATCCATGTTACCCGCTGTCCCCAGCCATTTAAAAACATTAAGCCCCCTGGAAACTGGACGCCAAGCCTGGACCTAACGGTTCCGGGGCGAGGAGGCAATTCCAATAAAAATGCGACTAGATTCCCCTGGAAAAAGGTTTTAATACGGTAAATGAGGGAAACAAGCCATGGCTCAAGCCGAGGCGGTGCTCCTGGCATCAATGATGCTGGTAATAGTGGGGACCCTCCTCATAGTGATTGATATGGTCATGAGCGCGCGAAGGGAGGGCGAGGCAAGGGTTGGCGGCGTGATACTGATTGGGCCCATACCCATAATCATAGGCAACGATAAATCAATGATTAAGTGGGCCATAGTGCTAACCATAATAGCCGTGATGGCCTTCATATTGATGGCCGTGGTGGCTAAGCTATGAGGCTGGCCTACATAGGCATCGCACTAATACTGTTGGGAATAATTACTCCACTAATCTACATAGTCTCAACATCGACTCAAGCATCTTATGGGGGCGCCGTGATAATACTGCCGATACCCATAGCCATAGTGTTCGGCAATAATGAGGCAGCAACTAACCTAGCCACAATACTCTCCATTGCACTGCTCGCGGCATTCATAGCATACATTGTGGCCCTAATAATGATTCACAGAAGCGCTAATAAGTGAGCGAAGCGTGAGGGACTCATCGCTCATAAGCAAGAGGGCCGTGCGAGTCCTAGGCGTGGCCGAGAGCTTCACATTATCCAGGCCGCGGTCCGTCATGGTTGGCGTAGTGATGAGAAGCGATTGGGTTATTGATGGGGCCGCCCTGGGGAGCGCCACGGTGGGGGGACTCGATGCTTCCCAATCAATAATTGACCTATATAATAGGCTTGGGAGAAGCGATGTCCACTTGGTGATGATTGATGGATGCATAGTGTCCTGGTACAACGTGATTGACCTAGATGCGATCCACGAGTCCCTGGGGGTGCCCGTCATGTGCCTATCCTTCGAAGACATCAAGGGAGATGCGGCGACCGCCATCAGCAAGTTATTCCAGGATGCGCCAATGCGGTTAAGGCTTCTCCATGAGTTGGGGAGACCCATGATTATTCCCACTCCCCACGGCACTCTATGGGCCAGGTCCCGGGGATTAAGTTATGGCACAATCAAGGTAGTGATACATAGATTTCAACGCGAGGGAAAGAAGCCGGAACCAATTCGGGTAAGCAAATTATTGGCCAGCGCATTGCTGCGCAATGGGATACATGACCAGTGATGCGCCGCTGATGGAATTAACGCTTCATGGCCTCCACTTGAATTCCCTTAAGGCCGCCTCCTCATTCCGCCTCACTGCAGCCCTCAAGTCGGCATATAGATTGCTGCCGGTGGAGTCTATTGCCACAGTCATGGGTCCAAAATCCTCCACCCTGAGAACCCACATTGCCTCCGCCATGCCTAGCTCATCCAACCAATGAACCTCCAATACCTCCTTAATTGATTGCGCAGCGAGGACCCCGGCGCCTCCTGGGAAAACGGCGTAAGCCGCCTTATGGGTCCTCATGGCGTTCGCGGTTTTATCGCCCATGCCTCCCTTACCTATCACTAGCCTCACGCCCGTCCTCTCAATTACCTCGGCCTCGAATTCCTCCATCCTGGCGCTAGTGGTGGGGCCCGCACTAAGTACTCGCCACTTGTCTCCACTCCTCATAGCCACTGGACCAGCGTGATAAATCGCGCCGCCCCCGAGATCCACGGGCAACTGCTTACCGCTCCTAAGAGTCTCCAGCATCTTCACGTGAGCCGAGTCCCTCGCCGTCACTATTATGCCGCTCACGTAAATGGTGTCCCCAACCCTCAGCTTCTCTATTTCCTCCACGGGTATGGGGGTCCTCAGCCTATGCTCCACCTAGAACCACCTCGGGTGCGGGAGGAATTCATACTTGCCATCACTGTGAATTAGAACAGTGCTCCTCCTCGTTGCCCAGCAACTAAAGACTATGCCTATGGCGAATGTGGCTGGGTGCCTATACCCATACTCCACATGCACGTCAAGCGCAGTCACTGAGCCGCCGGTTCCATGCGGACCAATGCCCAGCTTATTCACTGCCTTAAGCAATTCATCCTCAAGCTCAGCCACCTTAGCATTAGAGTTACGTGACCCAACGGGCCTCAACGTCGCTGCCCTCTTGGCTAATTTAGTGGCCATCTCAACCGTGCCCCCAATGCCAACTCCAACTATTACTGGGGGACAGGGAATGGGGCCCGCCTCGACTACTGCGTCCAGGACTAGTTTTGGAAGCTTCTCCCAAGCATTGCCCGGCGGAATAACGAATCCCCTGCTGGGAAGCTCAGTGCCTCCCCCCTTCGGCACGTAAGTTATCTCCGCAAAGTCGCCAGGCACCAACTCAATATCTAGCCAGGGAATATGTATCCCAGTATTGTTTCCAGGATTATGCTCCTCAATTGGATCAACGGTATTGGGCCTCAGGGGAACCTCAGCCGTCACTTCACTCACAGCATTGCCCAATATATCGATTAATTTGCTTCGCACTGGAAAATCATCGCCCAGCCTCACGAAGAAATTGGGGAGACCCGTGTCCTGGCAAACCGCTGCTTCACTTGATTGAGCTAACTCCACGTTCTTAAGTATCGCGTTTAATTGATTCCTGCTGGCCTCCTTAACCTCAACATTGAGGCTCTTGCGTAGGGCATCCTTAACATCGAGGGCCGGACCAATGCTTGCCTCCTTAATTATCTTCTTAACGGCCTCCTTAATGGAGGCCTCCAAGGATTGAGGCATAAATTCAAAGGGGGCAGCCTCAATATAAATTTAGCCCCCGCCTCCTAGCCTCATCAAGCACTAGCCTTGCCATTCTTCTCCCCAACTCTACGGCCTCATCAAGCGGCGCTGAGCCTGTCATTATTATCCTGTTGCCCCCGCTTGGCTCCACTACTCCAGCGGTGAAGGTTAATTCACCATGATTAATGGAGGCAACGCCGCCGAGCGGAACATGGCAACCCGCCCCCGCCTCCTCAAGGAACGCCCTCTCCGCCATTGCCTCCACCTCCGTCTCCCTGTGGCTCGCCCTATGTAGGATTGGTATTAATGAACTATCGCTCCTAGCCACTACCCCAATTATTCCCTGGCCCGGCGCTGGAGGCATTTGGCTTGGAGGTATTGGAACTATCTTAACATCGCTTACCCTAATCCTATTAATGCCGGCGACAGCCATTATCAATGCATCGAATTCCCGAGACATTAATTTCCGGAGCCTAGTGTCGACATTACCCCTAACAGGCTCTACTCGTAGATCACTCCTAACCGATAATGCGAAGCCTCGCCTCCGTAGGCTGGATGTGCCGATCCTCGCCCTTCTCGGCAATGTGTCCAGCGAGTACCCCTCAATCGATATAACGGCATCCCTTGGATCCTGTCTCTCCGTAACCATGGCTAGCTCAAGTCCATCACTGATCTGGGCCGGTATATCCTTAAGGCTATGAACTGCTATATCCGCCTCGCCGCGTAGAACGGCTAAATTAACCTCGGCCTCAAAGAGCCCCTTACCCCCCATCTCATAGAGGGGCCGATGAGTATCTGCATCTCCCCGCGTCTTAATTATCTTGACCTCGAACTCATCATTGATGAAGTTCCTCAGGACCTCAATTACTGTCTTGACTTGAATTAGCGATAATTGCGAACCGCGACTGGCTATCCTAATCACGTGCATGGGTTCCCGCCTAGACTCTATAAAACTTCTGACTAGTCCCCCGCACCATTAAAGGGAATGATTGCTTTATTTAATGAACTAGGGTGAGAACCATGGCTGCTATGACTAGGACCCAACCCAGAGCTATTATTACTCCTATTATTTTCTTCAGGGAGGACACGAATGCTAGGATAATGTATATAGCCGTCAGCGATATCAACAGTGTCAATGCCTGGCCGTACTGGGCGGCCAATGTTGGGTCGGCCTTGAATACCGTTGTTTGAAGCAAGTATGAAATGAAGTTAACGAGTAAGTAATATGCATCCACCGTGTACTTAACGGCGTAATTCAGCAGCGATGCTGCTGGTATCATGTGGAGATCCCATAGTGCTTACTTAAATATTTTTCCATTAATTAATGAATGCAGGCCCGTTGAGGCAGGCAATAATGCTTATATTTGCGATTAATTGAGTTATTGTTAATGAATACAATTAATTATTGGGAGGACCTGGAAAAGATACGGAAGCAAAGGCCGTTAATACATCACTTGATGAACTTCGTGGTCATGAATGATGCAGCCAACATAACGCTGGCAATAGGGGCCTCCCCAATAATGGCCCACGCAGTGGAGGAAGTAGAGGAACTAGTCGCCGCGGCGGGGGCCCTATACATAAACATAGGGACACTCGATAAACAATGGATCGAATCAATGCTTAAGGCGGGAAAAGCCGCCAACAGGAACGGGGTCCCAGTGCTGCTGGATCCAGTGGGGGCCGGCGCATCTAGGCTCCGCACGGAAACCGCGAAGCAATTACTGCGGGAGGTGGAGATAAGCATATTGAAGGGAAACGGCGGCGAGGTAATGGCTCTCGCCGGGGAATCCGGGAAAATCAAAGGCGTTGATTCCCTGGGCGGAGCCAGCATTGATGCCGTGGATAAGGTAGCGAGGGAATTCGGCGTCACTGTAGTGGCCACGGGGCCCGTGGATTACGTCTCAGACGCACGGAGACGCGGCGAAGTGAGGAACGGAACCCCCATGCTTCAATTAGTGACGGGAAGCGGATGCATGCTTGGCTCCGTTATGTCGAGCTTCCTGGCGGTTAATCGGGATCCATTCACGGCGGCAATAGAGGGATTAGTCGCATTCGAGGTGGCCGCTGAATCAGCGGTGGAGGGCGCAATGGGGCCAGCATCATTCCGAAACAAATTAATTGACGAGGTATACAGGCTAAACAAGAAATCATTCGAGAAAGCCAAAGTAACCATACTGACATGATGAAGCCCAGCTAAACTAACGGGAAATGAAGCCCATCCCCCCTTTGAGGAGCGAACCTTGATCGCTTTATCTTTGGGGGAGAGGAGAGCAAAATTATTAATAAAAATTATTTCTACACTGCCATGGGCAGTAAAGCAATGATTATGCTTCTCTTCGTAGTCATCGCCTTATCAATCGCTTATCTATTATTATCCTCATTTCATACAGGTGGCGGAGAAACGATTCTTTACTTGATGCCTGGAAAGACTCGTTTCTCTTTGCTGGGCTCCTACTTACAGCAGTCCAGGTACTCCATGGCTGAGATTTACCTGGGGAACGCCACGCTGCTTGCCTCGCCGTTTCTATGGAATCTAAAATCTGGAGGGGGATCCGTCTATGAGCTTTAACTATATGGGCGTGACAGTGAATGAAACGCTGACCAAAGTCAATCTCATAGATCCAGAGATACATGTTATTGGGTACCCGGGTCTGATGTATGGCGAGGAGTATTGGTTCCCGTTTGCTTCACGCACAACTACATGTAACCCATTAAGGCTACCGATTAAGCTATCTGAATTGGGGGATGTCTGGGTCACGATTAATTACAGCTTGTGGCGGCATCTGGGTACCATAGATGATTTTTCGTATGATATATGGCTCACGAGGGATCCCAACACGACTTACCTGGGCTCCGGGGATGTCGAGGTAATGCTATGGATGTTCGCCAACGAGAGCCTGCAGAGCCAGCGGTATTGGATTGATGCTGGGGATGTTTCGGTTCCAACTTCAATACTCAGCAATGAAACCATGATTGGGGGCAATATGACTTACGCTGTTTTCATCTTGCCGCATACCGGCGGCGCGAGTGGTTGGAGCCTAATAATTTTCATTCCTGAATTTAATGGGTACCATGGATTATGGAGCGGAACCTATTCAATTAATCTAAATGGTTTACTGAGCAATGCAGTTAGTGAGTTGGGGAGGATGGGATTAATTGGCGATACGCTTTACCTGAATGCCATTCAAGTGGGGCTAGAGAGTTACCCAAATAAAGGAAATGTGAGCGTTGGATACCATATTTATAGTTGGTATTTGTCCTCCCCATCTTAATGCGCGGGATCACCATGGCTTCATAATTATGATGATCATGAAGCATGATTCTCTTTGGGATCAGGGGGGAGTATTATTATGTGGTCATTGTTAATGATTTTCGGTTTCGTTTAGCGGCATATGTTATATTGATGCGCTGAAGGAGTATGCTTATTATTTGTTTTTAAGGCTGTTTCGTGCCGAAAACGTGCAATTATCATTAATATAGTTCATATATACAACTGTAAAAAGAGNTTAAATTATCGTTTATTGCCCATGATACCCCCATGATTACTTAATAAACACATGACCCCAATATCTATTCGACCAAAATGCCTGGCGTAAACACTCAGGAATACATGGGCAAGGAATACGAGGTCGAGTATGAGGGACACAAGTACAAGCTAAAGCCCCTAAAGGTTTGGGTGCTGCAGCCGAGGGGAAGGAAAGGCATAGTAATAGGCCTCTTCCAGCTTCCCAACGGCAAGAAAATCAGAAAGGCAATAGGCAAAATAGAGTAAGCAAGCAACGAATAAAACCAACTTAAATCCACATCTTCCCTATTTTCATCAAAAACAAGTAATTACCCCAACATCCACATGAACCTTAAAGGAGTAAACTGCTCCGCCCTTATGGACGGGGTCTCTGTCGTTAAAAGATGAAAGCCGCGAACCCTCCTCGCTATAGGGTGAACTACCATGAAATACAAGTCCTCCCTAACACTCCTCCACACTAGAAATGGCTCTGATGAAGCGAATTCGGATTATTCGCAAGAAGCAGGAAAACCCCCACGAGACAGGGGAATCCACTTACAAGGGCTAAGTAGTTCACGTCCATGTTTTTATAGAGCCAAGGCACTCTAACGCATATAGTTGATTATTCCTTGGCCTGGTCCTGCCTGGCGCAAACACCTTAATCAGATCAGGGATAATGCTTCCGATATGGATCATTACTTCTTATCTTGATTTTCAATTAAAGGAGGAATCAATGCCCCGGCCGGGATTTGAACCCGGGTCGCAGGCTCGAAAGGCCCACATACTTGACCGAGCTATACTACCGGGGCCCATTTTCATGAATCCCCTTGGTTTTAATTTTTTTCCACTCATCTGATCCCCTCCCTGGGCCAATTAATATAGAGAAAATCCCTAAAGGGAGTTGGAGGAACACTAACAACCCAACCAAAGAAAGAGCAGAATCTACAAAAGAATTGAAACAATAGGCCAAATAATAAAGAAAGCCAATGTGATTTGCATGAAATGGGGGTTAAGGGGGCGGAAAGCCTCGCCCCTTCAGGGCGGGGAGGAGGTCAGATGAAATGTTTCATAAAAATTATATTATCTTCAACTATTTCTCTCCTCATTGCCTAGGCCGTATTGATTTTTCGATTTATATCTTATACTTTAAGTAAAAGTTATTAATTCTTTACTAAGTAAAGCATATATGGGAATAACTACAAGTGAACATGATTTAATACGGAAAGTTACTCGTGAATTCGCGGAAACCAGGGTGGAGAAGGAGGCTAAACTAATTGATCAAGATAATTACCCACGAGACTTAATACGAGATGCCGGAAAGCAGGGAATACTGACGCCAACTATACCGCAGGAGTATGGGGGCCCAGGTTATGATTTGAGGGCCGGCGTGATTGTGCTGGAGGAATTATCCCGATCAAGCGGGTCCTTTGGCTTATTAACCGAGGCGCTAGGCGTGCTTTTCGCGCACACGATTTACAGGTTCGGCACTGATCATCAGAGGGAGATACTGAGCAAGGTAGCTAGCGGGGAATTAATCGGCGCATTCGGTCTCAGCGAGCCATGCTGCGGAAGCGATGCGGGGGCCCTGGAGACGACGGCCACTAGATCTGGAGGCGAGTGGTCAATTAATGGGCACAAGATGTGGATCACGAATGGTCACTACGCCGATTACTTCCTAATATTCGCCAGGACCGGGAGCAGGGAGGAGCGGCATAAGGCGTTGACCGCGTTCCTAATACGGAGGAGCAAATGCATAGAGACTAATCAAATTGATTTAATGGGGGTGAGGGGCATAGGGGATGCCGAGGTATTCATTAATGATTGTAGGGCTGGGGAGGATGATGTGGTGGGCGGCCTCAATAATGGTTGGAGCATCATAAATTACACCCTGGATGTCGGTAGAACAGCAGTATCGGCCGTCGCGTTAGGCCTCAGTCAAAGAGCCGTGGAGGAATCCATTAATTGGGCCAAGCAGAGACAGGCGTTTGGGAAGCCCATTATTGAGCATCAAGTCACGCAATTCAAGTTAGCCTCAATGTACGAGAGGCTTGAGGCTATGAGGACCTTAATATATTACTCGGCGTATCTATATGACTCGATGGATCCCCATTTCCTAGTCATGACTCACGTGGCGAAGCTGTACTCGGGACCCACGGCTGTTGAGATAGCTAAGGACGCCGTTCAAATACATGGCGGCTACGGCTACAGTAAGGACAGCGTGGTCGAGAGGATTTATAGGGATGCAAAGATACTGGAGATAGGGGAGGGCACTAATGAAGTGCAGCAAATGGTTCTCTATAAGTTACTTATGGGCGGTAAACTCAAGTTCGAGTTCTAATTGCTTCCCGGAACCATTACGGCAAATTTAAAACCTTGACTTGGTTTTTAGGGATGTGTCGCACAAGGCCAAGGGCTCCTCATATGAGAGGAAGATAGCTAATCACCTCTGGGAGGAGGGGTTCGCGGTTCTACGCGGCTGCTCCAGCGGTGGGGGAGTGCGGAGGAGGTATGTGCCTGACATAGTTGCATCAATTAATGGAAAGATCTTGGTGATAGAGGTCAAGTATAGGGCAAAGGAGGGCCCCATCTATATCGAGAAAGATAAGTATCAAAAATTACTGGAGTTCGCGAGGAGAGCCAGTGGATCCGCGTACGTGGCGGTCAAGTACGGCAGCGATAAGTGGAGGGTAATGCCGGCGGAGAAGCTTGAGGAGACGGGGGAGGGTAATGTGGTGGTTAGGCCGGCGACAATAATGGAGGCCGGCATCCCGCTCGATGCATTGATAGCGGCGCTCAAGAATCAACCCATCACATCATTCATGGAGTGGGGCCAGGAATGAGGGGGAGAAAATTTTGCTGAGCTGTATATTTCTTTTTTATCCACTACTTATTTTTAATTAGGCCCAGCGGCTCTCCTATGTCTCTGCGTCAGGAGAAGGGGCTGGGGAACGATATAATACTGCTTGACCATAAGGCTAGGTCAAGCGCGGCCCTCCTGGCGCGAAGGATAATCAGGCTCGCAATTGATGGAGTAATTCCAAGGGATGCAGCGATATCCATGATCCGCAACCTAGGCATAGAGCTGAGCAGCATGGATAATCCATCCCGTTACGCACAGGTAGAGGATGGGGAGGAGAAAGTCGATAATGAGGAGGAGAGGGTCAGGGAATCGATAGTGAGGGTTCATAACAATGAGGAGGTGGTTATGGAGCACTACATTGGTGAAAAAGTGATTCAGAGGTGGTTTAGGCATGGATAAGGATGAGGTCACTTACATAGCGACCAAGTATGGTAAGTACCTGGGGGGAATAGATTACGCCTCAATACTAAGCCACATTAATGAGGAGGAGGAGAGATTGAGATTAGTGGAGGAGAGATTGCTGGGTTACCCAATAAGGGAGGCTCCTAGGGAGGATTTTGGGGATGCAAGGAGGCTCTGCGCGGAGCTCGATGCATTGAGGCTGGAGGAGAAGCGCTACATGGAGATAGTTAATGAGGTGAAGCTGAGGGGCCTCACTAAGCCTCATGTGGATAAAGCCATGCGTAGGCTGGGAACCATTAGGAGCAATATAAGGACCGTGCGCCGCATATTAAAGTACCTGGGGGACCCCCTTAAGTGCCTCTAGGCCTCATTTATTTATCGACAATAAATAAAAAAGGGAATCACGTAAAACCCCTTTAATGAGTGTCTACTTCGAGGGACTGGTTGAGGATAGGCTCTACCTATTCGTGTTCTCATCATCGTCATTCATGATGAAGGACATAACGGAGGAGAGGAGATTCAAGAGGCGGCTATTGATGAGCATAGTGATTGGATTAATTCTCGTGATAGCTGCATCGGCGTATGCAGTGATCCTCTACGCCTTCATGCATGGACCAACGCCGCCGCCTGCATATATGGAGGAGGGACCGCTCCTGGGGTCCGTGGGGGTCTTGGCGTTCCTAGTGTTCTACACATTATCTAGGAGACCAAACATAGATTACTCCGTGCCTGATTATGAGACTAGCTATAGATTCGTTAGGGTAATTGGGTATCCCAATGACGGCGTTATGTCCATATCCATAGACACGGCAGAGGGCACTTACGAGTATAATGTGAAGGTTGGGAAAAAGGTTCTCGAGATAGTTAGGCAATTAGCTTCACAACCCCTCTGGAGGACGCGCGTCTACTCGTACTAGAAATGTTTTTATCCATCGTTGCCCCTCATAACTATGGATGCGCTTAAATTATTGAGGGAACTAGTTGAGATTGATACAGCGATAAATCCAGCGGAGGGGAAGTACCCGGACGCGGCGGCCCTCACCATAGTTAGGGAGGAAGCCGAGTCGCTGGGCTTCACGTGTGAATTGATTCGGGATGGGGGCCTTAACCACATGCTTGCCCATAGGGGTGAGGGGGAGCCCAGGCTTCTCTTAATGGCTCACCTAGACACGGTTCCCTTTAATAGGGATGAGTGGAGCCATGACCCCCTGAAGCTCACTGTGGAGGGGGAAAAGGCGTACGGCAGGGGCGCACTTGATGATAAGGGGAACGTGGCTGCAATTCTCTCTGCGCTTGGGGAGGCTGGGGATGGGGAGGGAACGATAATGTTGGCGATAACCATGGATGAGGAGGCGGGGGGACGCGGAGCCAAGCTTATCAGGGATCGCTTAGCGGAGGAGTCCAGGATGCCGGCAATGGTTGTGAACGCGGATGGCAATGGCATGGTTATAATTAATAGGAGGAGGGGAGTATTTGAGGCTTACATAAGCGTGCCGAGCGCTGCGTCCATGATTAGGGGAGTAACTAGGCGAGTTGAGTTTAGGCTTGACTATAAGGTTAGGCCTCCCCATCATGCGGCTTATTTCTTGCCCGGCGTTGATTCCCATCCCTTAATAGCATTGTCCCAATTCGTGAGGGTTAATGATGCTCACGTAAGCGAGTTGGGGGGTTCTTGGCTTAAAACCAATGTGATTCCATCCATTGTTTGGGGAAATGTAGTGATAGAGGATCCAACTGGGGATTTTGTTCCCGTCGATGAGGGATTAACGGCGCTGATTAAGGCCGTGGTTCCATTAACTAGGCCAGTGATTAGGGGGAAGGCCCCCAGCGAGTACGGCATTAATGCAACTCCTAATTACTATAGGCGGCGAGGCGAGTCGCATGAATTGGTGCTTGATATAAGGGCTATGACCGATGATGAGGCGGAGGTGCGGAGGGCAATTGAGGAGCAGTTAGGCGATCTCGAGGCGGAGGTTCAGTTACATGGTGGCGGCGGCTACCTATTCACCTCGCAATCCTCTAACCTAGTTAAGGCGGCGATGGATACATTGAGGAAGATAGGGGTTGCTCCGCAGGTGGTTGAGATGAATGGGGCATCGGACAGTAGGTACTTCTCGCCCCTTGGCATTGATGCCATAGATTTTGGGCCGAGGGGCGGCAATATACATGGACCCGACGAGTATGTGGACATCAAGTCCCTGGAGTTAACTATTAAATTCTATGCAAAACTCGTGGAGGCCGTGATGACTCCTAAAGCCCACCGATGAAGTGACGTGAACCACTAGGCTGATGCCCGCCGATCTATGCAGTGGGGCGCTCGACGAATATGAGGCGAAGGGTTCTGCCTTTCCCCCTCTCTACGTTCACTACCTCCTTGCACTTAAATTCACGACACAACTTAGTCAAGTAATCGCTGCGGGGCATTAATATGAATCCTCGACCCACTAGCCTCAACGCCTTTATCTGAGCATCCAGCGGCGCATCATGCCCATTGATTATGATGAATCCCATGTAATCATTGTTCTTCGATGTGGGGAATATGCCTAGGGCGGCGCATGCGGCTGATATAGATGATACTCCCGGCACAACCTCATAACTTATGCCGAGGCTACTTAATTTAATTACCTCATCCTCCAGCCCCCCAAATATGGCGGGGTCCCCATTCTTTAGATGGGCCACATTAAGGCCTAGCCGAGCGTACCTGATTGCCAACTCATCCCCATCCTTCCTATGTCGTTTATCAAGCGTTATTATCTTGAGCCTCGGGTAGTGCTCCCTAATAAATGAGGATAGGCTGGGCGTTAAGGTAGCGGCGCCAGCGATCAATACGTCGCAGACGGCCAATGTATTGATTGCCCTAATGGTGAGCAAGTCATGGCTCCCAGGACCCGCGCCTATTATATAGACCTTACCCATCTAGGGTAGAGCCAATCAAAAACTCTATTTGTTTAATTCGCGTTAGTTTCATGAGGGGGAGTCATATTGCCTGCATTTATAAGGAGGCTGACCCCCCCCCCCGGGCCCTAAAGGGGCGAGGCTTGCCGTTCGTTTTATCACGCTATCTTATCCACGTCCAATCCATAGAGGGCGGCATACACGAAGTCCGAGACTCCCTTGAATTTTATGGGGGCCTTATGATAATTAATCACGACCGGGAACTGGGCCTTGTCTATTGTGCAAGGCGCAATCATGTACTGAGCCCCCGTCTTCAGCGAGTCATAGACGGAGGGCCATCCAGCCCATACCCTTAACGGCATTAATTCATCGGTTAGTAAGCCGCCGCCGGCGCCGCAGCACAAGGTCTTCTCCCTATTATGAACCCTCTCCCTGAATTCCTTCACCACGCCCTTAAGCACTAGCCTAGGCTCCTCCAGGAGGTCCCCGGCCCGAGCTAGGTTGCAGGGATCATGATAGGTCACCACGGCGTCGACCTTCTTATCGACCCGTAACCTCCCCTTCTTGAGTGCCCATGCCGTTAATTGAGTTATGGATATGGCATCTATCCCCATTGCCTCGAGCCGTGGCGCCACGTAATTCTTGAATGCCCTCCAGCCATGACCGCACTCCCCAAACACGACTAGCTTAGCCTTCCTTCTCAGGGCCGCATTTATGTAATTATCCCCAATATACCTCAGGTGGGCCTCATCCTCGAATAAACCGAAGTTAGCCACCTCAAGCGCCCTGGAGTCAAATGTCCAATTAAGTCCAAGCTCATTCATTATGGCTATCTCGCCCTTCAGTGTCCCTATATTGGAGAAGAAGTCGGCTGATGAGGGGAGGAGAAGCACATCGGCCTTCTCGGCATCCATTACTCCCCGCACCTCCTTCCCCGTCTCTTCCCTCATTTCATCAATAACGAAATCCAACACGTTCTGCGCGGCCTCCTTCTTTATGTACATGTTATTCCCAGTCTCATAGATGCCCCTAATTGTCCTGGCGTTGAATTCCGGAATCATTCCCATCTCCACAAATATTTGCCTAACTGTTCTAGTTACCTCGCCTTGATCGATCCCCATGGGGCAATACACTGAGCAGCGCCTACACTCCGTGCACTGGTAATAATAAGTCCATATCTTATCCAGATCCACGTCCTCCATGGCTCGCAGCAAGGTCTCTTCATCGGCCTCCTTCCCCAGCAAGCCATTGCTCAACTTATTGAGCCTCCTATAGATGCTTCTCACCAAGTCGCCGCGCCCCACCGGACTATTCACGGGATCCCTGGTTCCCAAGTACTCTGGGCACTTATCTATGCAGAGGCCGCAATGAGTGCATGCATCCATGTGGTGCTTGAATGCCCTATTCTCCTCGGCGGCCCGCATTATGCTTGAGGCGAAGAATTTCTTCTTCTCCTGGAGCGGAGCATTCCTCCCTATTTTCTGAATGCTCGGCATGCCTATTGATTTAAGGGTTTCATCATCCGTTTCCTCCTTTATCCTGACATGAATGCTCCCCCGACCCTCGAACTCCTTCCTCCACTCCACATACTTGGGGCTCTCCTCCAATATATCCCTCTTGCCATCATATGATGCTCGCCTCATGACTCACCACCCCAACTTCCTCTCAACACTCTTCTCCACTTCATCAATATCCTCGAACTTGCCGTAGAGAATTGGATTAACTGGGAACGTGAATGGATGAACCATCTTGGAGAAGGGCACGTATATCATGAATAGCTCGACTAAGAGGACANGTATATAGAAAAGCATGTAGGCGGGGGGCGGAACTGGGTGAAGCGATGCTAATCCAATGGCCCAATCAGTGGCCTCACTGAATAATTGAGGGGGCGAAGTTGCCCTCAATAATAGGCCCATGATTAGGATGAGGATCACCCAGGAAATAGCCACGTAATCATCCAATGCATTCATGGCTAGCCCATAAATCCTTCGCAAGTTGATTCTGCGAATGAGTAGGAATAAACCCGCCGCGAGGGCCACGGCGCCAGTGCTCATTCCCATGACATACATTACCTCTTCGCTGACGGTTATCCAAGGCATCCAGAGGTGTAGGTGGAATATTATTAATAGGAAGATGCCCCAATGAAACAGGAAGACCCCTAGCCAAGTCCCGTAATCCCTTCCATAGCTCCTCTTAATTATGGAGTTGAAGATGAACATCCTGGAGAGAATGTAGCCAACCGCCCCCGCGTAGCTATGTTGCCCCGCCCTGTTGACTAGTCTATAGAGGCCCAGGTAAAGGCCATTAGCGCCCTTCGCCGTAGAGGCCCAGGCGTATATCCTATAGGCCACGCCTATTATGAGAACCATAAGCGAGATGTAGGGCAAGACAATGAATAATGCGAAAAGAATGGTATTCATATTAATCCCAGTCCTTCATTGATTCACCCAACTCGTTTAGGTATGCCTTCTTGTCTTCATCGCTCATTATGAAGAATGGAATGCCATTCATATAATATGGCTCCCTGCCTCCCCCATCCTTAACTATGTCCTTAGGATCCAGATTAGCCACCTCCGTCACGAATCTCCTCCATCCAAGCCTAATGGCGACATCCCCTATGCGTTCCCTGCGCCAACCAATCTCATCCCACTTCGGCACAACCTTATCCTTCAATAACTCGAACACCTTCATTACCTCGTCATCCGGATGCATGGAATCCCTCAGCGGAATGAATGGAATCAGAACCTTGGCCAACTTAGGGCCGTTCCGGCTCTTTATTGTTCCTCCCAGCAACACCCTTATTCCCCTCTCCCTGCCCGGGGATATAGCGGGGTAAGCCCGCTTGATACACTCCATGCATTGAACGCACTTGCCGCCATCTATGCTTAACTTGCCGTTCCTGAACTCAATGGCTCCCGTTGGGCAGGCCTTAACCAGCTCATCGATGCTTCCCCCCTCCTCCATCCATTTATTGAGCGCCTCCTCATTAACATCAGGGGCTCCTCTCCAGGTCCCAATGAAGACGTAATCGGCCCTGGCCTGCGCCTTGAGGCAATCAATTGGGCAGCCGGAGAACTTGAATTTTATCTTGTAGGGGAATTGCGGGTAGGACGCCCAATCCAGGAAGCATTCATAAGTCATGTCACGGGCCCTCAATGTATCATATATGGCGTACTCGCATAGAAGTGGGCCGGGGCATGCCACTGAGTTCCTCATTACGTCCCCCGATCCACCCACCTCCAGCCCTATTCTCCTAACCTCCTTGGCGGCATCGATTATCTTATCCCTCTCCACATTCATAACTATATCGCCGGTTCCACCTATTAATTGGAAGAGGGCCCAACCATATTGCCGCGATATTCGTATTAATTCTCTCATGACGATGGTGCTCACGACTTGGGCGGAGGGGATTATTATTCTCTCGTGATCCTCGGAAATGGGAGGATCCATCCTAGTCCAGGGATGCGAAACCCTGGACAGGACTCCTGCAAATATTCCCGGAGCATTAGCGACGCTTGAGGCCCAGGGCGTTGCCTTGGCGACCAGCCCCATTCCATATAAGTGAATTGGGTACTTGCTTCTACGCAGTTCGGCCACGTGGCTTGGCCATGGGCCCTCCTCCAATGCCTTAAGCGCCTTCTCGGCCTCCTCCCTGCTTGGAGGAGTGGGCCACAGCGATTCATCTATGGGTAGCTCAGTCATGCCTATTCACGTGGATTCACGATATAAAAGCCATATTCCACATCAATGTGAAATACGGCATATAAATTGGGAAGCAACAACGGGAATCATGAGCTCTGAGCCACATGTTAGGGATAGGCAATACTCAATCGTGGTTAGGACGGGGGACGTTACTCCCATGAATCATCCCGAGAAGCTTCCCCCGATACCGTACACTAATTACTTGCCCTCAGTCCTGAGAAGCAACATGGGGAAGTGGATCAATAGGAGAATGATTACGCCGGCCATAATGGAGCACGTCTCCGAGAGCGGGGATAGGATATTCACGGTTAAGGTGATTGGGCCGCCCAACGCTAGGTACAGCGCAGATACATTGGAGAAGCTATGCGACTTAGCGGACACGTATGGAATCGGATTGATTAGGCCAACGCCGCAGGGCAACATAGAGATAATAACGGATAGGGAGGAGAACGCGCATAGGTTGGAGGATGAATTACGGAGGCTTGGATTCCTAATTGGGGGGTGGGGGAATCACTTATGGAACATTCAGCCCTGCACTGCCTACCTGACCTGCACCACCGCGGTTACCGATGCGCCAAGCATGGCGAAGGCCATAGGCGATGCGCTGCACGAGTATGTTTACGAGAAGGAAACGCCGGCCCACTTATCAATAAAGGTATCCGGTTGCCCCAATGCCTGCGGCGGCGCCATTAACGCGTCCGATATAGCAGTGGTGGGTTACCCAGCCCAAGCGCCTGTTGCTGATGATAAATGGTTCTCCCAAGTATCCTCCCCCAGCGACGTGATTGCGGCTTGCCCTGTTGGCGCAATAACCGCCAAGAAGGATGGGAGCGGGAAGGCCTATAGCGTGGCAGTTAGGCAGGAGCTTTGCATAGCGTGTGGACGATGCAGGGACACCACTGACGCAATGGCTTACAACCCGGAGAAGGCGGGCGTAATGGTGTTGGTGGGGGGCAAGGCATCCAACACGGGTAGGCTTGGGCAAATCATGAGCAAGATAGTGGTTCCGTACTTACCTAATGAACCGCCGCGTTGGCCCACCCTAGTCAAGGTGGTTAAGAGGATAGTGGATACGTGGGTGAATCACGCCGAGAAGGGGGAACGCTTAGGGGATTGGGTGGCTAGGATTGGGTGGGACAAGTTCTTTGAATTAACTGGGTTACCAGATGCTAGGAAGTACTTACGGTTCTCCGATAAGCCTGGACCATTGTATCAACCACTTTATAAGCGTAGACTAACGGAGACGAGCGCCTACCTCTTCAGGGAGAAAAATTAAACCTATAAAGCGAGACTCTAATCACTCTCTCATTAATTCTAACATTAGTTAACCTCAAAATGATTGGAGTTACTCCTAGTTTCATGAAGGTGGCCGTATTCCAATCAGCAATATACGTGGCGAGCCTGGAAAGCGCGCGACAAATAGTTCTCTACGAGGCGGGGAACGGCGAGGCCAAGCAGATACAGGCAATTCCAAATCCAGCACTCTCTGCAATATCGACGTCCCTAAAGGGGATTATGGCTCTCCAGAAAGTCATGGACATGGGCGTAAATGCGATAATGGTGACTCGAATGGGGGCAGAATGCGAGAAGAGAGCCAGGGACTCCGGGTTAAGGGTTATAATGGTTAAGGAAGGGACTCGGGTCAACGATGCATTGAAGGAAGCCATTAATCAAATTAATGGGTAACTACCTTACACGCCTTGAATTAGCGGCGCGCCTATGGGAACTCAATAATGTGTACTCTATAACTAGGTGCTCCTCCTCGTTTCTCCGAATCACCTCGAATAATCGAGAAGCCAATTCGCTCACGTTTGCATTTATCAGATCCGTGTAGAGCTCAATTGATCTAGCCTCTATCTTGTTGTGGGCATCAATGATGCCAATCACGCTGCCACGACCATTATTTTTGGTCTCGCTTATTTTCCTGTGCTCGATCAAAGCCCTCCTAATTCCCCTAACTAGTTCTAGGTGAATCATGGCGTCAAGCAGCATTCCAAGAAGCGTCTCCCTGTCTCGACCGCTCACCTTGCCCAATGCCTTACTTAACTCGACTACTCCGGCCTCCTCGATGCTCTCCAACTCCTCTAATTCCCTCATCACATCCATAAAAACATAACCGCAACACGAATATTAAGCATTGCTGGTGGAAACATATTGAGGCGACATTAACATTATTTTAAGGGCTTGTTGCCTAATTATTTAATTTTTAGTGAGCGGCTTGCGTCACCGCCAGTTTCCTGCCTTCCTCAAGGCCTAGATGCAGGGCCTTTATGTTGAGCTCAACCCATCTAGGATTAACTACTTCCTTGACGGCATTCTCCAACGCGTTTATGGGCACTAAGCCCAGCGATGAGAATGCGCCAAGCATAATCATATTAGCGACCCTGGGCGTCCCCAAGTTCTTCTCGGCTAATTCAGTGAAGGGTAGCCCCATTACTCTCCACGACCGAGGCAGTGAACCAGCATTCACAAGCGTGGAGTCTATTATTACCGTGGCGCCGTCCTTCACGTACTTCGCGTACTTGGCTGCCTGGTCCTTAAACATGAATATGGCTATGTCCGCTCGCTCGGCTCCAATGAAGTCTATCTCCTCATCAGCGATAACTATATCCATCTTGCTGTCCGTTCCCCTCGTCTCCGCTCCGTACTCCTCCGTTGATGATACTTGGTAATCGGTGAATTTGGCGACTGAGTACCCTATCAAGTACCCGGCCAATAGTATTCCCTGCCCACCCTTCCCGGCTAGGATTATCTCAGTTCTCACTGTTCCTCACCTTACTTATTTGCTCATATAGTGACTTGGAGAAGCCCGGCTCATTCCTATCAATGAATTCGCCAATCGTTATCTCGCTGCTCCAATCATACTTGGCATCCCAAGGCTTTATGCCGCTCCTCATCTTAACCACTTCCTTTATCTTCAGGTAGAAGTCGGCGGGGGACTTATAGCCGAGGTGCCTACCATAATTCTCGGGGCACGTGGAGACGACCTCAATGAAGCGGAAGCCCTCCTTAATCAATGCCTTCTTGAAGTAGGACTTCATGACCTCCGGCTGGGTAATTGATGCGCGGGCCACATAGTTGCCGCCCGCGGCGGCTATTAGGGGCACTAAGTTAAAGGGCCTCTCTGGATTACCGTATGGAGTAGTGGTCGTGTAGTGACCCGTTGGCGTGGTTGGGGATAATTGACCCCCCGTTAATCCATACGTCATGTTATTAATGACTACGACGAGCAAATCCATGTTTCGCCTAGCCGCATGAATCAAGTGATTACCGCCAATGCCGGCTAAATCGCCGTCCCCACTGAACACCACTGGGATAATATTGGGATTGGCAAGCCTCGCGCCCGTGGCGAATGGTATTGCGCGTCCATGAGTGACGTGGGCGCTGTCGAACATTGTGTACATGCTCATCCTGGCCGTGCATCCAATGCCCCCAATGAATAATATGTTCCTCCTATCAAGCTTGCCCTCACTGCTCAACTCATTAACCGCCCTCAGGAAGGCATTGAGGGCTATGCCTATGCCGCAGCCCGGGCAAAGCGTGTGGGGAAGCCTATCGGTTCTAAGGTAATCATCCAATGGATGAAGCCGCGGAACGCTTACCTGGATAGCCTCCATGGGTTACTATTTTACTTTTATCTATTTAAGTTTTACCGAACAAAGCCCACGTGAACCAATATTCCCCCACCTTAATGGGCAAGCGTTCTGACCTCCTCCCCGGCCCTAAGGGGCGAGGCTTATCATTCGTTTTGTCACGACTTGATTATCCTCCTAAGCTCGTCGAGAGCCTCCGTGGGGGTTGGGAGCTCGACGCGGAGTAGGGGCAGGAATGAGACGTCGCGGTTCCTTACGATGCGCTGCACCTCCCTATATAACTGCCCTAAATTATTCTCCATAACCACTATGTTCTTAACCCTGGATGCCTCCCTAATCAATGTCTCCTCGTCGAGGGGCCAAATCGAGATGGGCACGAACACCTTAATCCTTAACCCGAGATCCTTAGCTCTCCTAGCCATTCCCCGCGCGACCCTGGCGTAGGAACCAAACGCAATTAGGAGGGTGTCGGCGTCATTGTCCCCATATATGCGGGATTCCACTATCATCTTTTTATGAACCTCCGTCTTCCTGTTTAGCCTGGTCACGAGCTTCTCAAATACTTGGCTGGTGGGCACGTAGTAGCCCCGCTCATCGTGTTGAAGGGACTCCACTAACACATTGAATCCCTCTCCGAAGGATGCCATGGGTGGCACCAAGTCATTCCCGGCCTCGTAAGGCAAGTACTTGGAGCCGGGGGCTGGCTTCTTCCTATTAATGATCGGCACATCGCTCTTCATTATGACCTTCTCTCGCCCATGTGCGATGGCCGCATCGCTGAGTATGATCACGGGCACGCGAAGCGCCTCCGCCACGTTGAATGCCTTAATGGCTAAGTCGAAGCTGTCCTGAACGCCTGTGGGCGCATACACTACTATGGGGTAATGACCGTGGCTCAACCACCTGGATTGCATTACATCTCCCTGGCCCGGGGTCGTTGCTATTCCGGTGGAGGGGCCTGTCCTCATATTGACTGCGACGACGAGGGGCGTCTCGGTCATGGCCGCTAAGCCTATTGATTCAGCCATTAGACTGAAGCCGGGGCCCGATGTGGCCGTCATCGCCTTTGCGCCGCTCCAGGAGGCGCCAATAACCGCAACTATGCTGGCTATTTCATCCTCTCCCTGGTAAACCACTCCACCCCTCTTTGGCAGCTTCTCCGACAAGTACTCAAATAGGTCTGAGGCGGGGGTTATTGGGTAACCCGCGTAGAACCGTAGCCCAGCAGCCATGGCTCCCTCGGCCACTGCTTGATTGCCCGTTAAGTAACCAATGCTGGCCATCCCCATCACCTCGCCACCGCTGGCTCCGGCGCCTTCTCTGGACTACTCCATGTAATTAATCCCCTGGACTTGCCTTCGCCGGGCTTAACGAATATGGCGAAGTCGGGACAGGACCACTCGCATAGCTTGCATCCAATGCATTTCTCGGGGTGAGCTGCGTAGGATACCTTATATCCATTTCTATTCATTACATCGCTTATCACGAGGACCTTAGTTGGGCAAACCGTGACGCATATTTCGCACTCCTTGCACCTATCCCCAATGGTTATTATATCGAATACCTTGGGACTGGGTTTTGACATATATCCTATTGGGTGCATTTTCTGCATTTTAAGTTTTTCCACTTGGAACCGCAAGCAATTAAGTGGTGGAGAACGATTTGCTCGCCTAATGCCTTCGCCTATCCAATAAAATGGTGCCTGTCCTCGACTGTATTAGGGTTACCCTATGGTATGGTATATAGGTCTCCCTCCCATCAACGCTAATTAGGAAACCATCATGAAGCAATTCCAATATGGATGATGCAGGTATGGTTACCTCATCATTCGGCGCACCCCTCGATACATAAGTAACATAGTAATCATGAGCGGAGCCGGTCCACTTCAACTTATTCAATACTTCCCTAATTGTGACCACGCCGAGAATGCTTAAACCCACCCCTTAAAGCTTTAAGCTAATTGCTTAAAGACGCACCTATCTGGGGTGCACTCGCCATCATAGGTGTTTCCAGTAATTCCCTCCAAGAAACCTGCAATGAATAATGCAATGGGTCTTGGATCGGTGCCGCTGGGAATCGGAGGATCGGAGACCATTATATTGCTTAATGTGCCGGATACTCGGCCGAAGCCGTGGGCAATGAAGTGGAGATCTATGTAATCAATGGATATATTGCCCTTGTGTAGCTCGCCGAATGATCTACCCATGCTCTTTATCAGTATGTCCGCAGCTCCCTCGACGTACCTCATTAGATCCTGCCAAGCTATTTCTATTAATTTAGTGGGCATCATCATCAACGGCTGCCCATTCCCAAAGGTTAAATGGCCCCGCGTTTCATCGAAATTAACAGAGCCATGGGCCTTCTCATATATATTAGCCCAATTAATTATCGACATAACCTAATTTAGATAATAAGCAGTTTTTATTTTTTGCTCAGTTTTTACTTTTCTGCATAGGTTTTGGAAAAGTAGCTGATCTCCTCCCGACTTGAGGAGTTCCTTGGCTGGGAGGTTACATCCTTAGGGGCGCGCTCCCCTTCCTTGGGCATCTCCGGCAACTCGTNCCCCCTAGATCGATCCGGAGAGCAAGGGGGCGAGGCGACAATTACCGCCTCTTAAAGGGGAAGGCTTGCCGTTATTCCATCATAGGATATTTATGATGTGGCCCCTCTCGGAGGAAACCCAATCACCGGGAGGATATTCCTCGCTCATGGATTCCACGCCTGGGGGCTTATCAGCATTAGTATTGCATGCTATAAAAACATGCCTCTTCTAATTGCTGACCCCCTCCCAACCATAAATAGGCTTGCCCTTCCTTTTTACCAAGACATCTTAATATAATGCAAGAGAAATCCACTTGGTCTCCTAAAGGGTTTGAGGATTATTGTTTTATCGTGGTAATCGAGATTCCCGTTGCAAAAATATTTTTTTTTTAAAAAAAAAAGGAAGGCATTAACCAGGTGCTGGATATATTGCCTTACCTGTTGCTAGGTTTGGTGGGTAAACCACTACCGTCTGTAAGCCACTTGGAGTTGGCACTATTTGCCCAACGAGAGGTACCTCGCCAAGCTGCATGCCGTTTGTGGCGTTCACCATGAAGGGGCCATCAATTGTGGTTATTTTGCCTGTGAATGAATTAATGGCTTGCCTCACCGCTGTTGCATTAAGGGAGCCGGCGGCCTCTATGGCTTTCTGAATTATTAATCCAGCCGTGAATCCAGCTATGCTTAAGTAACTAACTGGAGTGCCTGGATATGTAGCATTCCATTCTTGCTCGAATTGGGAAAGCGTGGAACCATAATTCACAGCGTATTTAACTAGCGGTGGAAATAGAACTCTATTAGGAATAGGACCTAATTTAGTTTAAAAATTTTATCAGCAAATTATTGAATTGTTGAATATAGACCCCATCATTTATTGCAGATGCTATCCGATAATTCCCGTAACATGGCCTCTTCATCCATTGAGTGCTGCGTCCGCAGCTCTGCTTGAATTGCCTCGCAAATGGATTCGGCCTTAACCAAGCCATCCTCTATTGCCTTTTTAAGCCTCCTCACCGCATCATCCATCCTCCACAATATCGACATCGCCTCTACATAATTCACCCAAACAATCGGATCCCTCGACGCCAGGGATAAAGCCTTATCGAGCTCCTGCATAGCACTGCTCGATTCGCCCATCCTAGCCAATGCAAATGCCTTGTTTAACCTATAATACGCATTCCCCGGGTTCATCTTAATGGCATCATCATACTCCTTAACNGCATCGCTGAATCTGCCGAGGACGTAAAGCGCATTGCCTTTCCCATAATGGTAATCCGGATCCCCTGGATCCAACTTAATTGCCTCCTCGTATTCCGCTAATGCATCATCAGGCCTACCCAGATCCAAGAGCGCATTAGCCTTATTAAAGCGATAAACCGAGTTCCTGGGATCTAGCGAGGCAGCTTCATCGAACTCATCTAAAGCTTCATCGCTTCGCCCCATTTTCCTCAAGATCACGCCCTTTAAGTTATGGTAGGAGGCATTCCTGGGCTGAGCCTCGAGAAGGCCATTAACCTCGCCAAGCGCCTCCTCCAATTTTCCAGACTTATAAAGCGAAATTGCCTTATCGAAGTCGGGCACAAAGGCCGGAATTCATTTTGATGTTAATAAATATTTGGAAAACAATTCACCCTAGTTGCTGTGTCTTTTCTTAGGTCGATTAAGTGTTGCTAGTGCAGCGTGGATTGCGTGATAAAACGAACGGCAAACCTCGCCCTTAAGGGCGGGGCAGCTCACAGAGCGGATCAATTATGGCGTATTTATTCTCTTCATCCTTTATGCCAATACCGCACAATATAGAGCCTGCTTTTAGGAATTCCATGCTCTGCTTTTCACTGAAAGGCTTAACTTCTATCTCTACTATGGGCCTACCTTTAAAAGAACTGCCAACTTTTTTACCTTTTCCTTCTCC
Organism: Thermocladium sp. ECH_B; assembly: GCA_001516585.1. Classification (NCBI taxonomy): domain Archaea; kingdom Thermoproteati; phylum Thermoproteota; class Thermoprotei; order Thermoproteales; family Thermoproteaceae; genus Thermocladium; species Thermocladium sp. ECH_B. Next base: position 14,088 of record LOBW01000001.1, on the reverse strand, counting down.
AGTTAATGTCTTGGATGGCCCTATCATTGATCCAGTAAAAGCAAACCTAACTTGAGAATTATTATAGGTAGTAGAAAGAAGCGATATAAACCACGGGGTAACAATGTTCTGCACTTCATCGATTAAGATTACCGCGTCTCCAAGTTTATTTAGGAGACTTTATATTCCTTTTACTGGTTTCTTCTGTATTTCAACCTTTATGATTTTTAGATCAATTTCCACTTTCAACTGAGGAGAGTTCACTATTAACTCTCCTAGTTCTTTAAGGCTCTTAACTCCTGAAGCATCTACGTAAATCCCGTTAATTTCTTTGTTAACTATTTTCAGGATTGAAGTTTTTCCAGTCCTTTTAGGGCCTATTAATAATGGCCAGAATTTTCCCTCAATTAATTTTTCTACTTCATTAATTATTTCTTCATTGTCAAAGAAGTCCTCCCTGTTAGCCTTGGGATAAGGATCAAATAGTCTGCAGATAGCCGTATTAGTTACTAATATGGCTATCTTTATAAAGTTTTTACGTTAAATTTCAGGGAGATTTATAATGAAGAATATCTATAAACGAAAAATTATGTTAATTTTTAATGTAAATAAAAGCATCATTAGTAACTAATATAGCAATAATTTACCTAATATCCATTATTCATTAAACCTTATCCCTAATTTGCAGTATGGTTTAATTTCTAAGTTTATCGAAAATTAGAAATGGAAATCAAAAGTAGATTTGATGAACTACCCCGCCCTTAAGGGCGAGGCTTCCCGCTTCCCCGCCCCGCCTTGCCCATCGTAGGGTGTTGTAGACCTCCGAGGCTAACCTCAATTGGGCCTTTAACGCCCTCAGCGTCTGTTCGTCGGCGTACGCTCTAAACCTAAACCCCACGATGGGCATTAACATGGTTCCTCGTTAGCTCATATTAAATATATGGGGCCATCCCCCGCCTCACGGGGTCTTCCGCCCCCTTAACCCGTTAAGATAAACATGTTGCAGACATCAATATGGGAATCTCTTTTCTTTCAATTAATTCGTGGATGAAACCCTAGGGGACTAGGGGTTGATGTTTCGTTTTTGATGTAATTGAAAGTAAAGGATCGGCCAATCTCATCTCTTCAGAACATGAGAAAGATCTAACAAATTGCCAATATTGTATAAATTGCTAAATAGTTATTGATAAATATTGTTAAAAATCAGCCAAATTATGCTATAAGCTAATATGAGTGAGAATACACGAAATCCCGCTCAGCCCACTCAAGTGAAATTAAGAAGGACCTTAACCGCAATGGACTACTTCATGTTATCGATAACCGGCATGATAGGTTCCGCATGGTTATTCTCCGCGCTGGGCGCTGTGGGCGTCATGGGGCCGGCCGCACTGCTTTCCTGGATTATCGCAGGCGCGTTCTTCATCTTCATGGTATTCCCATTCGCTGAACTTGGAGGACTATTCCCATTCAGCGGATCGCTGGCAAGATATAATCACTATAGCCATGGGGCACTGAGCAATTATTTATTGGCGTGGGCATATACCCTAGGCGCGGTTACTACGTTGTCCACCGAGGCCATAGCCATAGTTGAGTATGCCAGCGATTATATACCTCAATTCTGGAACTCAACCCTGGGCGTTTTGACCCCGCTCGGCATAGTTGTGGCCGGCGGTTTGATAATCTTTTTCTTCTTTATTCAGGTAATCGGCGTTAATGTTTATGGCTGGTTCAATAGAATCATAACTGCCTGGAAATTCCTAATACCCTCCTTAACCATTATACTCCTATTGGCTCTCTACCTTCATCCAAATAACATTATAGGCAAATTACCTGGTGGCTTTGCTCCATATGGTTATGCAGCTGTATTCACGGGAATGATCACCACAGGCATAGTTTATGCGTATGAGGGATTCAGGCAGGGACTGGAGTATGCCGGGGAGGGACGTAATCCACAGCGTGACGTGCCTCTAGGCACCATACTTGCCGTAGTGGTCACAATAATAATCTATGTCTTGCTTCAAATGGCATTCCTAGGCGCCATAAATTGGAGCGCTGCGGGCGTTGCAGTGGGCGATTGGAGCGCACTTGCATCGAGTAGTTGGGCGGCGCATCCGTTTGCCAGCGAGGCCATGGCGACGGGAATACCGATATTGGTTGGATTAGCCGTTCTATTATTGGTGGATGCGGCCGTATCGCCCGCCGGCACTCTTGCCGTTTATCTCGGCACTAGCGGCAGGAACTTATATGGAATGGCGCGGGTCGGCTATATACCTAAATTCTTCTCCCAAATACATAAGAGGTTCCAGACCCCTTGGATAGCTTTATTGGTCACATCAATACTTGCACTAGTTTTCCTGGCCCCATTCCCCACATGGTACTCCATAATGTCGTACTCGGCGGTGGTCACGGTATATGGTTATCTAGAGGTTGGGGTCACTAATCACGCCTTGAGGAGACTGGCTCCAGACCTACGGAGGGCTTATAAGCCCGTGGCTTGGTACATATTTTATCCCCTTAGCTTCATAGTTGCCTCACTGCTCATCTATTGGTCATCCTGGACCTACGTTAANCCAATAATAATAAGCGCAATAATTGGCCTTCCCTTGCTTCTCCTAGGTCCCTATAGGTCAGTGCTCGGATTAAGCAAGTCAGAGGCAATAACATTCAGCATAATTTATTGGATAGCCGCGGCAGGCATCATAAGTGCTTGGTACATGAATTGGCTTGCCTCATTGGGTTCAATAGGGTCATTTGCTATATATTGGGCATTAATCTCTGCAATACAAGTAATTGCATTTACTTATCTCTGGCTAAGGACCAAGCACCCAGATATCAAGGGCGCCTCATGGATAGTAATTTACAATATAATTCTCGGCATCATCTCATATATGGGCTCCCTAGGACCATTATCGACCCCTATAATACCATACCCATGGGACTACTTAACCTGGGCACTGCTCAGCTTAATTGTATACTTAATAGCCATCAAAGTCGCATACCTTACAACCGATTTGAAGCAGATCAAGGAATCCGGGCTACCCATTGAGTAATTGATTNATTATAATATTCTAATGTAAATAAAAAGCTTTTCATGGGCCCCAGAATTCCAACGAATGAGTTGCCCTATTAATTAGGGAAGCAACGATGCTTGCGGAACCAAGAAAATTCAAGTCCTTTAACTTTACGGGGGATTAAAGGGAGGGAAAGCCCCATCCGCGAGGGCGGGATACCGCTTCAATAAAGGATTGTTTTATTCGAAGGGCCTAGATTAGTGCTGATAGTATTGCCTTTATTGTGTGCATCCTATTCTCGGCCTCATCCCACACAACGCTTTGCCGTGAATCCACCACGTCATCCGTAACCTCATAGCCCCTGTGGGCTGGGAGGCAATGCATGAATATGGAGTTCTTCCCCGCCAGTTCCATTACGTGGGAATTAACTTGGTAAGGCTTAAACACTTTAAGTCTCTCCTCGGCCTCCTTCTCGAACCCCATGCTGACCCACACATCAGTGTAAACAACATCAACCCCCTTCACTCCCTCCTCCAAGTTATCGGTGATAATTATTGAGCCGCCGCTCTTCTTGGCGTCGTCCTCTGATGGCTCCAAGTACTTCTTGCTGGGCCAGTAACCCTTTGGGGACACTATCCTGACCTCCATGCCTAGCTTAGCCCCCATCTGCATCAGGCTATGCGACATATTATTATCGCCGTCCCCAACGAACGCCAGCTTAACGCCGCTTAACCTACCCAGCTTCTCCCAAATGGTTAAGGCATCGGCCAATACCTGAGTTGGGTGGCACTCATCGCTTAATGCGTTTATTATGGGTACATCCGCGTTCTCGGCCAACTTAATTAGGGAGGCGTGGCTATAGACTCGAGCCATGACTCCATCCACTAGCCTGGTCACTACCCTAGCGGTGTCCTCAATTGTCTCGCCCCTACCTAACTGAAGCTCCTGGGGATTGCTGTAAATCACCTTCATTCCCAATTGATTAGCGGCAACCTCCAGGCTTATCCTAGTCCTGGTGCTCGGCTTCTCGAATATGCCGAGGACGGTTTTTCCGAGGTGAGTCGGCACGTACCTCTCCCCAGCATAGAACCGCTCCTTGAGGTTCTTCGATAGGTTTAACAGGAACATGAATTCATCCCTGGAGTAATCAACCCATGAGAGCAGGTCTCGACCCTTTAGCTTCACTTATTATCGCCGAAAACCTCGCCTAGGGCTGAGCTTAATAGTTTTACTAGCCTGGCATCAGCCAAGGCCCCGCCTAGGGAGTCCCTATACGTCTCCAATGCATTTATGTCGCTCCAGTACTTATTCCTGTACTGCTTATCGTACCTGAGGACAAAGTAGCCCTCGTAACCAATCATTGCGAGCAGTTTAATTATCATTAGGTAATCCATATCTCCTCCCCCCATCAATGGGAACCCGCCGCGGCCATTCTGGATATTATGCGCGAACATGAATTTAATGGAGGATTGATTAAGCAATATGAATTTGGCGAGCGACTTCATGGAGCCAAGCGATGGAATGGAGAACGCTATCTTAATTGGATGAGGAAAAGCAGCGGGGGGAGAATAATTCGCGGGATCCCTAAGGAACCAAGCAATAGATACGCCGTAATTGGCAGCCACATCCAATGCATACATCATTAAATCGCTTCTGCTCGGCATCGATAATATGATTGAATCCACATCCAGGTAATTCACCAAATCAAATAACCTATCTATTCCCCTCCCATTGCCCGGCATGGGAAGCCAAGCAGCCGCAATATCCCCCACATCCTCCGGGTAAACCAGGGGAAGCATGAGGCCCCACCTCTCCCTAACGATGCGCCTAAGGTCAAGCACGATCTCCGCCCTCAACCTATCCTCGCCCGGCTCCTGGTAAACAGCGAAAATCACGTGAAGCCATCCCGACTCCCCCTTAATAATCCTATGGCAATGGGGAGTCCGGTGGGCAGCCGCCTAATGTGTCCCACCATCACTCGCCCCACTATAGGCATTCATGCACCCCCTTAAAACGCTTTACACTATCATTATGTAAAGCCACAATATTGAAGAACGGCTATTCCCCCTTAAAATTAATGCTGCCCGGACTCGCTGAGTGCAGGTTATGTCCCCGATTAGTTGCTTACAGGGAGAACGTGAAGCCCTTGCCTAGGTTCAGCGGTGAAGAGTATTGGAGGAAACCTGTTCCTCCCTGGGGTGAGGCTGGGGGAGTCATGATTATTGGATTAGCGCCTGCGGCTCATGGTGGGAATAGGACCGGGAGAATGTTCACAGGCGACCGCAGCGCGCAGTTCCTGTTTCGGGCTCTTCATGATGCTGGTCTCGCAAGTAATCCCTTCAGCGTGTCCAGGAACGACGGTACGAGGCTCAGGTGTGCGTATGTTACTTCAGCGGTTAAATGCGTGCCTCCAAGCAATAAGCCGCTCGCATCTGAGGTAAGTAATTGCCTACGCTGGTTAAGCATTGAATTCGAGATGATTAAGCCGAGGTCTGTGGTGGCATTGGGCGCCATCGCGACTAACTCCATTTCTAGGGTAATGGGGGTTAGGGTTAGGTTTAGGCACGGCGATTCTCTTGTGGTTAATGGCGTCAAATTATTCATGAGTTACCATCCAAGTCCACGAAACACCAATACTGGTAGACTTAAGTTGAGCGATTTAGTGGATATATTGATTCAGGCAAGGAAGTGGGCCGGTTGCTTAGAGAAGAATTAAGCAGGTTTTTAAATGATTAATAACCGAAGCGATTAAATGAGCATCCTAGCCACCACAGTGCCTGGATTAGAGGACTATGTCGTGAAGGAGGCTGAGAAGAGGAGGGGATCCAGTATTGGCCATAGTTATGAGAAAATGAGCGGTAGGGTAATTCTTGAATTGGGCGCATCATCCATGGCGGCCGCCAAATCTTTTTTGGCCACCATGAGGACAATAGAGAACGCGTACTACCTGCTTCACAGGGGGAAAGTGGGGCCTAGGCTGAGTGATCTAGCCACCGCGATAAGTGGCGTGGACTTAAGTGAATTAATGGGGATTGTGACTCCAGAGACGAGCATAGCGATTGAGGCGTTGAGGACCGGCAATCATGAGTACACCAGCACCATTGTGGCAAGTCATGTGGGCGACGCGGTCATTTCATTTCTTGAGGAGAGGGGGGTGAGACCATTAGTTAATTTATCTAATCCAGACGTGGTTATTGGGGTTCACGTGATGGGCGATCAATTACTGCTTGGGGTGAGGTTGACTAGGTCAACCATGAGGGATAGGGATTATAGGGTTGCCTCTCATCCAGCATCGCTTAATCCGGTGATCGCATTCGCCATGATCATGATGGCGGATCCCGGGGATGGGGAAACCATTTGCGACTTGACTTGTGGGGGAGGCACTATTCCCGCCGAGGCAATGCATTACTGGGCTCGAGTTAGAGCCATATGCATAGATATCAATTTGAATTACTGCTTAATGGCGAGGGATAACTTGAATTCCGCGGGCAGTGACTTCGATGTGGTTTCAGGTGATTCAACAATGGGATTCATGCGATCGCTTTCCTGTGATCACGTAATATTTAATCCGCCCTATGGAATCAGAATGAGGACTATGACCCCCATAAGGACGTTCTATAATGAATTGATCGCCGCCGCCATCGATTCGGCAAGGAGGAGCGTGGTTATGATAACGGCTAGGCGAGGCTTGGTGGCTGGCTTAAGGGATTTAGATGTCGCTGAGCGTCGCATTGAGCAGGGCGGAATGTACTCCAGCATATTCGTGATTAGGAAAAAGAAGTGAGGGGAATTACGTTGCCTTTGGCACGAATGACCTCGTATCAGCGTTTGGAAATAACTTATTCACTATGTTGCGGGGAGCCTTATATACCTTGACCGCTATTTCCCTTATCAATTTATCCGATGGCGCGCACTTAGTTAAACCCAGTCTGACGCAGTAGGCATACTTCTCTATCTTCTTATCGTTTAGGTTAGTTATGAGTCCCAACGCTATTTTCTCCGCTATCCGGGTGGCCACGTAGAACCTAACGTAATTTATTAATCTCTCCGATAATTGTGGAAACACGTCGAGAAATACTCCATACATCTTGACGAAATCGGTCTCAGGCATGAAGCCCATTATGCTTCCAGTATATATTAACCTATAAGCCCTAAACACCCTCTCCTCAAGTGATTCCCCCATTGCTTCCACATCTATTTTTTCACGTATTGAGTCCCTTAACTCATTGCTTAGATTGAAATCGGCCCTCCTTAATTGGTTATACACGTCATCCCCTATTATCTCTATTTGAAATAGGCTGGAGTATTGCTTTATGGATTCATCATCGACGAGGGCCAACCCATACTTCCCAACCACATAGACAGTCGCTATCTCCTTATCATATATGCGTATCTTGGATAAGCCCCTGAATGGCTCTACCCCCTTCTCCTTGTATATGGTCACCAAGAGGTTCTCCAGTTCAGGCCTAGTGGAGACCTCTCCCCTTAGGATCCTATCCCAAGCATCCAGGGAAGCCTCTATCCTATCCTTATATAACTGCCTTGAATCACTCATTAAAGGCGCCTCCGCGTTTCTCCGCTATTCTTCCTTTTAAACTTTAACTGGGGCATTAACGCCCTTTAGAATAGGAGACCCGTGGGGGCAGTAACTTGGTGCTAGTACTTCTTGATTACCATTGCGGTCAGCGTTCGCTCCACGCCGTCTATGGCATGTATCCGCTTTATTATGTCCTCCAGGGACTCTATGTTCTCTATCTCCATTGATGCAATTATGTCGTAGGGACCCGTCACAGTATATGTGGATTTAATTCCAGGTATCGATCTTATTTGCTCCGTTACTTGAAATGCCTTGCCCACCTTAGTCTGGACAAGTATAAATATCTCAAACATGGTATAGTATAGGAATCAGTATTATTAAATTTAGCGATTCAAATCGAAATGTCCTCACGCCTCTTCGGGCTCCTCGTACCACTTAATGCGCTCCCCAATCAATGATCTGAGCCTCCACTTAATGCTCTTCGGCGATGATTCCATTTTAGATGCAATGATGGAGACCCTCTCCTCTATGCCATCTATCCCAATGCCACGCACGTAATCAAGTACCTTTCCCAAATTAATCAGAGACGTCTTATAGAGACCCCAATCACTCGACGTCAACTCAATTATCCTCTTGATTGAGATGGTTTCACGCGAATCGGTCTCCCCCAAATTCAGCTTAAGCAGTAATGCGGCTATATCCTTCAAGTCCTTCTCTGTGATCGCCCATATCTGAAGCTTAGTCATCAATAAATCACTTGGAGGCACGGTTGGGGAGTAGAGCCCCAATCTCTTCCCGAGGGGTAATACATGGCTCTCCCTGAAAATGTCTAGGAATACATCTATCTTTACCTTGAGCTCCCCATCAATGAATCTGAGCCGGGNTTGCCCATGAAGCGCATTGAATCTCTTATCGGGCTCCGCGAAGCCCGTCATTAACTTAATTATCCTCGATGATTCCTTACCATAACCGATTAAGTCAATATCATTAGGCACTCGCTCCAACTTGGGGTGAGTGGGGTAGGACAATATGGCTACAGCATTGCCGCCCAATAACCTCAACGTGATGCCCAATGAATTGGCTGCATTAATTATCTCTAGGCTCCTCTGTACTATATTCATCTTTAACCCTTGGTCGGCAAGTAATTCATCATCTTCCCATCATCTATTTGAATTAGAATGCCGCGGAGAACCCCAAAATTATACTCGCTCCCAGCATTGAGAACAGGTACCCTGGATTCCCTGGATGCCACGTAATCAACGCCGCCCGATTCATGTATATGCCCATGGAGTCCAATGATCGGCGCATACGTCTCCAGTATTTTCCTGACAGCCATGCTGCCCACATGCATCATATCCACCTCTCCCCCTCGTATTATTGGACGCATATCGCTGGTTAAGCGGGGAGCTAAATCTATTGATGTATCGATTGGAGGCACGTGAACCGCCACAATTGTTCTTCGAGCATCATCAACGCCATTCATCAATTTATTCAGTGATTGCCACAACTCATCCTCACTCATTTCCCTCGGCGTGTTCCACGGCGTCTTATTGGAGTAACCCAGGCCAATTATTGAGTAATCGCCAATATTAGTANCCTCCCCCTCTATTGGGATCAATACATCGGATCTATGCTTGTTTAACACATCAATCGTCTCCGGGTAATCATCATTCCCCGGCATTATGTATAGCTTCGCGCCTGCCCTGCGGAACCTCTCCTCAATGATGTTGAGGGACTTATCAAGCTCCTTAATGGCGATATCCTTGAATAGCCGCTCCATATATGAGTAATCCTCTCTGATTTTCTCGTACTCATCCATGCTCGTCATGAATGGGTACTGGCCGGCATTTCTGATCCTCTTTATTGCATCATCTATGTTCCTCTTCTTTATCTTCTCGCCGTTGGCCTCATAATGATCGCCCATATCTATTATTGGGACCAATGCCTTGCCCAGGAGGTCCCCGGCGAATATCACGTCCTTCACGCCATAGAATTGCGGTGCGTTAGATAACTTCATATATGCTGCGTTGGAGCCATGTAGATCCGACACGAGGAGGAGCTTGAGCTTGCCCACGCCATTACATTGATTTGGACATTTATAAAGTTATTTCTAAACACCGGGCCGCATCGAAGATATATTTAAATAATTATTTAAATAATTAGTTCAAGCACGTAAATCAAAGAATCAACATTTATTAATCAAATCAAACCATGTCCAGCAATGAAATTCCAAGTAACTAGGAGAATCAATGCACCTGATGAAGAGTTATGGAGAATAATCAGTGACGTGGAGGGCATACCCAAGTACTGGCATGGAACCAAGAAACTCAGGGTTACCGGTAAGGCTGAAAACACGATCTATGCCGACGTGCAATTCGCGTTTCCAGGCCCATTTAATAAGGGCAAAGTGAGAATCATGATCAACGAGGCCGATAAGAAAGTGATCATGGAGTACCTGAGCGGTCCATTCACTGGAGCGCATAGGATAAAGGTAAGCAATGGGGAAGTGATCAGTGATTGGGACATAGAGTTCAAGCCCCTCTTTAAATTAATCGAGTCATGGAACGAGAACCACTTCAAACAGGGAACCGAGCACGCATTAGAGAGAATAGAGCAGGAAGCAGTGGGCAGCCAAGCCAAGCGGAATCAATAAAACTAACGATACGCCTCAACCCCTCAAGGCGGAAGGGGGACCGAGTCATCTCGGGATTATCCAACCCTCCTTAGCCTTATCATTCCACTCAACGCTGAGCGGCAAGGCGTAGCCATAAACTATTGCGCCCTTCCAAACACTGTACTGGGGATCCTTAACCATCCTTATATTAAGCCTATTCAGCAGGTCAGGCACCTTATCGCCTATCATTATCCTAACCTTATCCACGCTATTAACCGCCACATCACTGAGGGCGGGAGGCGCCCTCCAATTAAACGCGCCCCCGCTTAGAATTATGTTGCTCACTATCTTATCCTGAACCTCGACGGGGGTTTTCCTGACGCTGCTTATGATGGCGTCAGCCATATTCATTTCCCCATAAAAAACCATGTCCCCCATGGTGACGTCCTCAATGGAGAAGCGTCCTTGTTGAACATAGCTCTTGAACTCGTCATGCGTCGGGTCAAATAAGACCTCCCCTATCAGGAAACGGGTCCACGCTGATTCGCTTAATTCAACAGTGACCAATGGATTGACCTTAATCTTTATTGAGAACCTCTTCGGATCCTCCCGCGCGCTCCTTATGGCTGTCCCCAAGTCCTTAGGCACTAATCCAGCCTCTCGCTTAACCATCTCAACCACGTACTCATCCTTGGCCAAGTCACTATAGCCCGCATCCTTGAGTATCTCTCTCGTAATTGCATTAGTCTCGGCGCCTCCCCTATTTAATGCCACTATTCCATCCCTTATGGGGCCATAACTTATTGGAACGACTTGAATATTGCCGTGACCGGCCTCCACAACCATGCATGTAACCGCCTTCTCCGATATGGCTACAGCGAAGGGCTGATCAATGGCAGTCAATGCACGTATCATCTTGCCTTGATACTCCTGATTTATCTCCATGTGGATATCGATGAATCTCTCCCTCATGTAGTCCGGGGAAAGAGCGGATAACGACATGACGACGAGGAAGCCCCTGAAGTCCCCGCTATTAACTGCTTGTTCATAGAAACTTGATAATCCAAATCGGGTTAATTCCTTCACCACTCGCCAGGAATCCTCATCTTCCTTCTTTATTATGCCATCATGAAGCGGGTACCTTAAGTTCCTCATCATATCCCGCGTGGAGCTGAGGTACCGCGATACATCGTCCCCAACCACTATGCCCCTCTTCACCACCTCCGGCGGTATGAGCATTTTCACGCTTTCCGGGAGGTCCCTAAGTATGAGCCCACGGCTCTGAATTATGCGGGGAGCCTCGCCTAAACTTATTGGGCCGTACTTAAAGTAACCCGTGCCGAAGTCTTCTCCATATGTATATTTCAATTTATACCTCAACTCCTCCTCCATTGAACCACAAGCCCCAGCCTAGATGCGGACTTATAAAGATATAGGAACTTACTTCCAACCCTCCGCCGCCCATCTTCTCCCCGCCCATGAAGGGGCTTGTAGACCCTTATCGAAGATAAAAAATGTAAGCCATGGGGCACTTATCAGCATGGCATTTAAATGAGTGGAGTACCTTAGCAATAACCCGGCGTAGCTTGGTAGCTGAAGTAAACAAATACTATATATATTATCAACATCACTATGAAGGCGGCTAATACATAATCCCCAACGGAGCCCCGCCTCTTATAATCAATTATCGCATACGCGCCCACGGCCATCATAGCCATTGTTACTAGAACCAAGCCCACATAAGATGAAGTGCATTGGCTCTGAACAAGTGAAGTGGGGTAACCGGTTGGGGTCACCAATTGCCAGAAGCCATATATGAAAATGGATAAAGTAATTATCAATATGAAGGCAAGCACGAGCCCTCCACGAGACACATCTATGCTGCTCATCGAAACGCTTGAACAGCATTAGCTTTAAAGTTATTCTTTGCTTGCCCCACAATAAACAGCTCCCATAGAGTAAACTACCCCGGCCCTTATGGAGAGGGTCTCTGGAGAGAATTGAGCTCGCCCCTTTGGGGAGGCCAGTTAATCGGATCAATATTAGTGAGGCCAATAACTGTAGGGAATGGATCCGCTGCAATTCAATGGAGCAACGCGTCCAATGCCTCCACTGTGAGCGGGGGAGGAAGGCCCTCGAAGCTCAGGAAATCCCGATGGGGGATTCCCCATGGGAATTAGGCGTTCACCGATTAATTATCTCCACGCGGAGCTTCTTTATCATGTCATCCAATAATGTTAAGATTAAACCTACCTGTTGCTCCTTGGATACTATTGTCAATATATTGTTTTCATCTATCTTAGCCACAACGATGAGGCCCGGGGAGCTATATACTATTGAGTAATCGAAGTTGCCCTTGAAGAAGAGCTTAGAGGCATTCTCTGAAACTATGGCTAATGGAGCCGAAACCGCCGACACCTTATCGGGATCAACTTGCTCCATGCTGACATACTCCTTTATTAAACCATCAGTGGTGGATAAATATATGCCTAAAATGCCTGGCGACCCTATTACTCCCTGCTGCAAAATGTCCCTAACGGCCATGATAGAGATAAAAACGTGAAAAGTTATAAATATTTCCTTTAAAAACAGCACTAATCCGGCCTCAGAATTGATGGCTAATGATTGAAAACCTATAATGGGCGAAAACCTTTATATTGATGACCATAATGTAGAGCATGATGATTGAACCACCATTTGAGTACGCTGATCACACTGCGGATATAATGATAATAGCAAGGGGGAAAAGCCTGGGCGAGGCATTCAAGAACGCGGCTCTTGGCGTTCTTAACCTAATGTATGATACCTCCAAGGTAAGGACCGCGTACTCGCATAGAGTGGAATTGAGTGGAATTGACCTAGAGCAATTATTATTTAATTGGATAGATGAAGTAATTTACCAATTCGATGGGGCAAAAATGGCAATAGGCAATGATATCGATATCGACGTTGATGAGAGAACCATTAGCTTAAAGGCCGAATTTAAGGGGGAGAACTATGACCCGGCAAAACATGGATTCAGGGGAACAATAGTTAAGGCAATCACGTATCACTTAATGAAGATAGAGAAGGATAATGAATATAGGATACAATTCGTTGTGGATATCTAGCCCCTCTTCCCGCATTGCGGGGCAAGGCTTGTAGTTCTTCAATCCCATTTAATTGAGGAGACAACTTTAGAATGCCGCCATTAATTAAGGCTTCACTGAGGCCGTCACCACGTGGGCAGCGGGGCTTTCCTTTCATTAAATCGCCTAGCGGAACCAACATGTCTCTAAAATCATTATCTATTTAACTACGAGGACCGGTATCCGTGCTTCGCTGACTAGCCTCGAGGAGACGCTGCCAAGGAATAATCGCTTTAGGGTGGATAATCCCCTGCTGCCTGACACCAATAAGTCGGCCTTCACCTTATCGACGAACTCCAATATGCTGGTGGCAGGATCACCCTCCAATACTTGCCCCTCGGTCTCTAGGCCAGCGGCTCTTTTGCGTGCCTCCTCAATATCATCCTTAGCCTTCTGATATAATTGATCCAGCACCGTCTGAGGAACAGGACTAACGCCTAGCCCTATTAAGGCGGCTGGATCCACGACCTCAATTATGTAGAGGCGCGAACCATATTTCTTGGCAATGTCTATAGCCATATCAAGCGCCCTCTTCGAGTGGGGCGAACCATCATAAGCCACCACTATTTTCTGGAACATAAGTAATTAACCTCTATCTATTATTTAAGCATTCCCGAGAAAACGGAAAATGATAAAACGAACGGCAAACTCGTCCTTTAGGGGGTAAAAGCTTGAAAAGGAGGATTATTTCCCTTTAATGTCCTCCCCCGGTCAATTTTTAGAGAATGGGGGTGGGAACCGACTTCCCCCGCAATACCGGGAGGAGGACCCGCGACGCGGAGACCGAGTAGCGCCCATAGGGGCGTAACCCTCTAGACC